>NZ_JBEXYL010000001.1:0-213075 GCF_040630895.1 Streptomyces sp. NPDC005728 | reverse complement strand
GTGGCGGGGTCTGATGGCCGGGGTGAGCGCGGTGGCTTCGACGGTCTCGGTGGCCGGGGTGAGAGCGGCGACTCCCACGGTTCCGGTGGCCGGGGTGGGTCCGGTGCTGTGGCGGGGTCTGATGGCCGGGGTGAGCGCGGTGGCTTCGACGGTCTCGGTGGCCGGGGTGAGAGCGGCGACTCCCACGGTTCCGGTGGCCGGGGCCAACTCGGTGTCGCAACGGAGTCCGGTGGCCGGGACGAGTCCCGTGCCAAGGCGCAGGCCGGTCACGAGGATGACCGGGACGCGCCGCAGGCCGCCCCAGCCGCCCGGCCCGCGGGACGCCCGGCCGACGTGGCCAGGGAAGCGCTCCGGGCCGCCCGCCGGGAGGCGCTGCGCGCCGAGGCGTCGGCGGCGGAGTCCCGGCGTGGCCGGCGGACACCGCCACGGCCCGCCGTCTCCCCACCCGCCTCCGCGCGCCCCGGCGAAGAATCCCCGGCCACCGCCCGCGTCCGAGCCGCCCACGACATGCGGCAGTTCCTGGCGAACTCCTTCCGCATGCCCGCCTGGACCGACACTCCGGAGCAGCCGGACACCTCCGGCACGGACACCTCCGGCACGGGCACCTCTGGCACGGGCACCTCTGGCACGGGCACCTCCGGCACGGGCACCTCCGCCGGCGAATCCGACGCCACGCAACCCGACCGCACCGAACCTCGCCCCCCGGCCCCGGCGCCTCCGCAGATCCCCGCCACCATGGCCGCTACCCACCGCGTCACCGAACCCCTCCCCCCGGCCCCGGCGCCTCCGCAGATCCCCTCCACGATGGCCGCTCCCCACCGCGACACCGAACTCCGCCGTACCTTCCCGGCGTTGCCGCCCCGGGTGGACTCCCCGGAGGACCGCGGCTTCGCCGAGACCTGGTGGGGGAACGCCTGGGTCGACGCGCTCGAACAGGGTGCGCTGGACGTCAAGCGGCTGGGCCGCGGCCGGGGTTACGCGGACCAGGGCCAGGTGGACGCGATCACCGTGACCCCGGGCCTGGTGCTGGCCTACGTGCGGGGGAGCCGCCCGCGCCCGTACCGGGTGCAGGTGCGGCTGCGCACACTGGAGGACGCGGACTGGGAGCGCTTCCTGGACGCGGCCGCCGACCGGCCGGGGTACATCGCGGCACTGCTGGACAAGGAGTTGCCCCAGTCCCTCGCCGACTGCGGTGTGCCTCTGCTGCCCGGCCCCGGCGACCTCGCCCCGCAGTGCAGCTGCCCCGACTCGGGCCGTCCCTGCAAGCACGCGGCCGCCCTCTGCTACCAGACGGCCCGCCTGCTCGACGCCGACCCCTTCGTACTGCTCCTGCTGCGCGGCCGCGGCGAGAAGGCCCTCCTCGACGCGCTCTCCCGCCGCAGCGCCGCCCGCGCGGCCCGCGCCGCCCAGGAGGGTCCACCGCGCTCCGTGCCGGGCGTCCGCGCCGCCGACGCCCTCGCTCCGCGCCGGCTCCCGCCGCTGCCAGGCCCGCTGCCCGTGCCGGCGCACCCCGAGCAGCCGCCGGTGTACCCGGCGGCGCCCGGCGGGCCGGATCCCTTCGCACTGGACCAGCTGGCGACCGACGCCGCCGCCCGCGCACACGCGCTGCTCTCCACCGGCCGCGACCCGGTCGGCGAACTGACCCTGTGGCAGGACGCCGTACGGCTGGCCGCCGCTCGCCCCGGCTCCGGCCTGACCGCCGGCACCCGCGCCCTCTACGCCACGCTCGCCGCGGCCGCCGACCGCACCCCGGCCGACCTGGCCCGCGCGGTCGCCGCCTGGCGGCAGGGCGGGCCGGAGGGGCTGGCCGTGCTGGAGGAGCCGTGGGATCCGCCGGCCGGCCGCTTCGACCGGGCCCGTCCGCTGCTGCTCGCCGCCGACCTGCCGGCGTTCCGCCCCTGGCGCAACCGCCTCACCCACCCGCGCGGCCACGTCCAGCTCCGCCTGGGCCGCGACGGCCTGTGGTACGCCTACGAGTCGGAGCCGGGCCGCGACGACTGGTGGCCCCGGGGCACCCCCGACCTGGACCCGGTCGGCGCCCTCACCGGTCTCGGCACACCGGACGACCTCTGAGCGACGCAGGCCGCCGACGGTACCGGCCGCGTCCGCCGACGGCACCGGCCGCGTCCGCCGCCGGACCGGCAGCCCACGGCATCCGGTGAAGGCCGTGTGAGGATCCCCGGTGATTCCCGGGGCCCGGTGCGGACAGCGGGGCCCAGCGGCCGCCCGTCCGGCCGCGGCGGTTGGCGTGGAGCGGTGAGTGAGACGAAGACCCCTGCCCTCCAGTACCGCTTCGACGGCCCGGAAGATGCCCCGGTCCTCATCCTCGGCCCCTCGCTCGGTACCACCTGGCACGGGTTGCAGGGACCCTCCAGGGGCGTCCACACCAGTCAATTGCGGGCATGAAATCGCAGGTCAGGGCCTACTGGTCCGAGAGGGTCCGCCCAGTTCGTGACAGCTGCGTGACAGCGGGTGATACGGTGAGGCCCGCCAGAAGCGTTCCGACGGGGACCTCCGCGCGGAGCCCTGAGACCCCGAAGCCGCACCGGAGCGCTCCGGCGCCTCTTCGGCGTGAGATCGGTTGCGCTCGCACGAGTGGTTCCCGGGAGCGGTGCAGGAACGCATGCCCGAGCAGCCGACCCGCCGAAGGAAGGCACTCCCCGGGTGCGAAATACTCTCCCGATGAGTTCACGCACTTCTCCGATCAGCCAGCCGATCACGATACGGAGGGCAGTCGCGCGGGATGCCAAACGGCTCACGCGGCTCGTGCGTGGCTCAGGCGCCTACGAGGGTAAGTACGCAGCCGCAGTCGCGGGCTACCGGGTCGGTCCTGATTACATCGAGGCCCACCGCGCCTTCGTAGCCGTCGGCGCCGACGAGCATGGAGGCCGGGTCCTCGGGTTCTACTCGCTCGTCCTCGCTCCACCGGAGCTCGACCTGCTGTTCGTCGCTGACGAAGCGCAAGGACGGGGTATTGGACGATTGCTCGTCGCGCACATGCAGTCCGAGGCCCGTGCCGCCGGGCTCGACCGTGTCAAGGTCGTGTCGCATCTTCCCGCCGAGGACTTCTACCACCGCGTTGGTGCAGTGCGGACCGGGACCGCGCTCGCGAACCCGCCCGCCGTGCCGTGGGACCGTCCCGAATTGGAGTTTCGCATTCCTTCGGAATGACGCGGTGTGCCGGTTCGCAGGGCACCGGGCTCGCCCGCATGGTGGCTGGCATGCAGGAGCCGCTGGACGCCGCGCGCTCCGTGTGTGCCGTCGTCTCTGCCCTGGCGGGGGATCGCCTGCGCCGGCGGCCTCTCCCGGCGACCCCCTCGCCTCCGGCACTCCCAGGGCCATCGAAATCGCGTACACCTCGGCTGGCTCCACACACGATCGAGGTCGGCCGCGTAAATACGTGGTTCACACAACCCCGATCTGTGAGACGAAGTGGCCACAGTCCACCGTCAGCGCTGCAGGGGGGTGATGTCTTGCCAGTGCAGCCATCAGCGCAAGTGGAAGTAGTCACAGCCCTTGCCCCGTGGAGCTAGGCCGACCGGCGTCGGTGCGGCCCGCGGTGGAGCGGATCTGCGGGAGGCTCCGGACAGGGGCATCAGAGCCTGACTGTCGTGGGTGTTGGCCAGGTCCGACTCGGAGCTGGGGTCGTCGTAGGCGTCGACGATGGCGATGGTCCTGCCGGAGCCGCTGGCGGAGGCGGTGGAGGTCAGGCCGTAGGCCGACCGCAGGTCGCCGGGGCCGTGGCCGCTGGGGGAGTCCGCGGCGGCGTTCGGCCGGACGGTCCGGGGTGCGATGCCCTTCTTCGCCGCCTGCTCTTCCTGGAAGGCGGTGGTGCCGCTGGTGACGCGCCGGGCGTTGCAGGATGCGTAGCCCTTCTTCGGGGTGCCGGCGCACTGCGGCATCTCCAGGCGGAACCGCCGGCCCACCCAGCGCTACGGCGTGGGGGGCCGCTGCGGGGAGCGGAGTACGAGCAGGGTGATCTCGCTCGGGGCGAAGACGCGGAAGGGCGGGCCCCAGAAGCCGGTGCCACGGCTGGTGTAGAGGAGGGTGCGGGTGCCGTGGCGGCTGAGGCCGGCGAGGGCGGGCTGGTCGATGCGGACCAGGTGGTGGAAGGGCCAGATCTGGCCGCCGTGGGTGTGGCCGGAGAGCTGGAGGTCGACGCCGCCGGCTGCCGCCCGGTCGACGAACTTGGGCTGGTGGGCCAGGAGCAGGACGGGGTGGTCGGGGTCGGCGCCGTGCAGGGCTCCGGCGAGGTGGGCGCCGTGCCCGGCGAGGCCGGAGGACTCGGCGGTGACGTCATCCACGCCGGCGACCACGAGGGTGTCGCCACCGCGTTCGAGCAGCAGATGGCGGTTGCGCAGCGGCTCCCAGCCCAGCTCGTCCATCAGGTCGACCCAGCCCTGGGCCTCGCTGTAGTACTCGTGGTTGCCGGTGACGTAGACCCGGGCCCGGGTGGCCTGCACGGTGCCGAGTGGGGCGGCCTGGGCGCGGCGGCGTTCGGCCGTGCCGTCCGCGATGTCTCCGGTGTGGCATACCAGGTGGGCGTTCAGCGTGTTGACCGTCTCGCATACCCGCGCCGACCAGCGGGCGCGGTCGAGCGGGCCGTAGTGGGTGTCGGTGATGAGGACGACGCGCGTGCCGTCCAACCCGGCCCCCAGACGCGGAAGTTGCACGTCCAGACGGCGTACCCGTGGTACCCGGCGGGCCTCGGCGTACCCCCAGGTGAGCAGCACGGTGGCTGCGCCGAGGACCGCCCAGGTGACGATCCGGGCCCGGCCCCGGCCGTCGCCGACACCGGTCACGGTCAGGGCGAGCCGCAGCGGGACGCCGAGCACGACGGACCAGGTGAACAGGGTCCAGATGGTGCCCAGCAGGGTGTCTCCGACGATCGCCGCCCAGTCCTGCTGGCGTCGGCCGTGGCCGCGCACCATCGCGAGCGGCATACCGATCAGGCCGAGGGCGAACAGGGCGGTGCCGGCGAGCGTGACAGGGAGCGGCCAGTGCTGGCCGGTGTGCAGCAGCAGCCAGCAGGGCACGGTCCACAGCAGGACGGGGGCGATCAGGGGGAGGTAGCGCATCAGGCGGTGCAGTCGGCTCTGCCGAGTCGCGTGCGCTGCACTGTCGGCGGATCGGGTTTCGCTGGTGTCGGTCACGCTTCCCCTCCTTGAGCAACCACTCTGCCGTCGCGCGCACTGTATCCGGCCGTCCCAGGCCGGTCGGGGTGCTCATGGTGGGCAGCCCCATGTGGGTGCTGTCCCGGGTCCGGGGTCTGACTCGCTTGTTCCGGCGGGGGTGTCTGCGTTCGAGGCGAGCCGCCTTCCAGGACGGCAGGAACCGGGGCCGCTGTGTGTTCGTGCCCCCGACGGCGGCACAGCACGACCCGTCCAGCGGATCTGCGACGAGGAGGTCACCGACCCGGCGACGGGTCTGACCTGGCAGCGCGGCTCCTCACCGGCCGCGATGAGCGTGACGGAGGCCACCGCGTACTGCCGAGACCTCCGACTGGCCGGCCACACCTGGGACTGCCCGGCATCAGGGAACTCGCCGTCACGGTCGACGACAGTCGGATGGCCCCCGCCGTCGGCCCCGCGGCCTGCCCTGCGACCCAGAAAGACGCCTGGCACTCGACGGCCGGTGCCTCTGAACTCGAGCCCGCCATGCGCCGGGCCCTGAACTACGACGACCCCACCAACTGCCGCAAGCTCACCACCGGATACGTCCGCTCCGTACGCCGAACGCACCAGTGTCCGGTTCTCGCCGGTCCGCGTTAAATGCCTGGACTGAGATCCTCTCTCAACGGGACACTTCCGACTTCCGAACCTCTGGGAGTGTGATGGGGACAACAGATACGCGAGGGCCGACGCCGGGCAGGAGCGCGGTCGTTCTGGCATTGCGCCGCTACGGCCGAGAACTGATGCGACTACGACGGCTGGCCCTGCCCGCGCTGCTGCTGCCGGCCGTGGGTAACATCGGCATTAGCTACGTCGCCCCCCTGCTGATCGCCAAACTGGCAGGACAGGCCGCCGGCGACAGCGGTCTCACCCTCACCTCGGCGCTGCCGTACGTGCTGGGCTTCGGCGTGACTCTGCTGCTCGCCGAGGCCGTGTGGCGGGTCGGGCAGCACTGCCTGAACCGCGTGGACGCCCTCGGCATGGAACACCTGTACGTGAGCGGCATGGACGAACTCCTCGCCAAGGACGCGGCATTCTTCCACGACAACTTCGCCGGCTCCCTGACCAAACGGGTGCTGAGCTTCGGCAAGCGCTTCGAGGACTTCGTCGACACGGTGACGTACCGGATCGTGGGCAGTCTCGTCCCCCTGGTGTTCGGTGCCGTGGTCCTGTGGAGCTACGAACCGATGCTCGTCGTCGGCCTTCTTGTGATGATCGCGCTGACCGTGGTGGCCGCGACACCTCTGATCCGTCGCCGGCAGAGGCTCGTCAACGACCGTGAGGCGGCGATCGCCCGGGTCTCCGGCCACGTCGCCGACAGCCTCACGAACATGGAGACCATCCGGGCGTTCGCGGCCGAGCGGCGGGAGGCCGACGAACACCGCAGCCGTGTCGCGGACTCCCGTCGCCTGACGCTGAGGTCGTGGGACTACGGCAATCTGCGCGTCGACACCTTGATCGCCCCCCTGTCCGTGCTGACCAACGTGCTGGGCCTGTTGGTCGCCATCGCCTTCGGCGGCCCGGGCCAGGGAGTGGAGGAGGTCGTCGTCGCTTTCACCTACTACTCCAACGCGACCCAGATCATGTTCGAGTTCAACCAGATCTACCGGCGTCTGGAAAGCTCGATGACCGAGGCCGCGCAGTTCACGGAGCTGCTGCTGGATCCGCCCACCGTGCTCGACCCGACGGAACCCGAACCGCTCGCACCGCGGGACACAGGAATCCGCTTCGAGGCGGTGACCTTCGCTCACACGGGCGCGAAGCCGATTTTCCAGGCACTCGACCTGGACGTGCCCGCAGGCGCACGGATCGGTCTGGTCGGCAGGTCCGGCGGCGGCAAGACCACACTCACCCGGCTCCTGCTGCGGATGTCGGACATCGACGACGGACGCATCCTGATCGGTGGTCAGGACATCAGCAGGCTGCGCCAGACCGACCTGCGCTCACTGATCGCCTACGTCCCGCAGGAACCCGCCATGTTCCACCGCAGCCTGCGGGACAACATCGCCTTCGCCCGGCCCGGAGCCACCGACGAGGAGATCCACGCCGCGGCCGCGGCCGCGCACGTCACGGAGTTCGCCGACCAACTCCCGGACGGCTTCGGCACTCTGGTGGGGGAGCGGGGAGTGAAACTCTCGGGCGGCCAGCGCCAGCGCGTCGCCCTCGCCAGGGCCATCCTGCGCGACGCCCCGATCCTGCTGCTCGACGAGGCGACCAGCGCGCTGGACTCGGAGAGCGAGCTCCTCGTCCAGGACGCCCTGTGGCGGTTGATGGACGGACGGACGGCCCTCGTGGTCGCCCACCGTCTGAGCACCGTCGCCGGCATGGACCGTCTCGTCGTCCTCGACCGCGGAAGCGTCGTCGAGCAGGGCACCCACGAGGAGCTGCTCGCGGCCAAGGGTGCCTACGCCAAGCTGTGGCAGCACCAGTCGGGCGGCTTCCTTGGCGAGAGCACCGAGTTGGCCTCCGGACGCCCGGTACCAGGAACCGGTCCCAGTGGGCTGCCCGGACCGGCCGACCCGGCGCCGGACGGGGACCGCAGGACGTCGTCGCACGCTCGTACGAGCACCGGGTCCAGGTGACCGAGTCGGTCACGGAGCGGGATGTCGACGTTCGCGATCCGCTGTGGTCGGCCAGAGTCGGATTCAGGATGTTCCATGAGCTGGGATTGAGCATCTTGTGCGGGACTGGGCCGGGGGCTGTGGGTGTGGGGAGAATTGGCGGGTGCTGTCCTGCGGCGGGGTCCGACTCTTGAGATCTCTGACCGGGGTGTCTTGCTCACGCTGTGTCGACCTTTGGCCGGGCATGGGGCGTTGCTGGTACCGGGTCGGCCGGGTGTGTCTCGACAGGGGCTTGCCGACCAGGCGTCGTCACGGTTCTGACCGTCCGCGCGGTCCGGTGCCGGCTACGCGATGCGCCACCGGGTCGGAAGGTGAACGAGCATGACCGGTACGTCCCCTGCCCCGCGTACCCGCCGACGCCGGCCGTCGGGGGAGGTGGTCCTTGGAGTGGACACGCACCGGGACGCTCATGCGGCTGCTGTGCTCTCCCTGGTGGGGGCGGTGATCGGCACGGAGGTGTTCCCGGCCACCGTGGCTGGATACCGCGAACTGCTGGAGCGGGCAGCACGGCTGGGCACGGTGCGGCGGGCCGGGGTGGAGGGGACCGGCTCCTTCGGGGCGGTCCTGTCCCGCTGCCTGCCGGCTCAGGGTGTGGACGTTTTCGACGTGAACCGGCCCGATCGGACCGACCGTCGTAGGCGGGGACAATCGGATCCGCTCGATGCCCGGAACGCGGCCCGGTCAGTGCTGAGCGGGCGGACTCGCGCGCAGGCCAAGTCGGGTCATGGTCCAGTGCAGATGGCCCGGATGCACAACCTCGCTGAGGTCTCGGGCGTCAAGGCCCGCACCCAGGACCACTACGAACGTCGCATCAAGGAGGGGAAGACCCGAAACGAGGTTGTCCGGTGCCTCAAGAGGTACGTCGCCCGAGAGGTCTTTCACCTGGTCCGGCCCACATCCTCACAGCCCCCGCTGTAGGGGCAGTCGTGATACGTGAGAGGGTCTGGGGCGTGAGTGAGACACCGTCGAACACCCTGCAATACCGCTTTGACGGGCCAGAAGAGGCTCCGGTCCTGATCTTGGGTCCCTCCCTGGGTACCACCTGGCACATGTGGGACCGCCAGGTCCCCGAGCTGACGCAGCAGTGGCGGGTCTTCCGGTTCGACCTGCCGGGCCACGGCGGAGCCCCCGCCCACCCGGTCGGCTCCGTCGGCGAGCTGGCGGCCCGCCTCCTGGCCACGCTGGACGCGCTCGGCGTGCAGCGCTTCGGCTACGCCGGGTGTGCGCTGGGCGGAGCGGTCGGCATCGAGCTGGCCCTGCGCCACCCCGAGCGGCTCGCCTCGCTCGCGGTGGTCGCCGCCTCGCCCCGGTTCGGCACCGCCGACGAGTTCCGCCAGCGCGGAGTCGTCGTCCGCACGAACGGGCTCGACCCGATCGCACGGACCGCGCCCGACCGCTGGTTCACCGGCGGGTTCGCCGCGGCGCAGCCCGCGATCACCGAGTGGGCCGTCCAGATGGTGCGCACCACCGACCCGGGCTGCTACATCGCGGCCTGCGAGGCCCTCGCCGGTTTCGACGTCCGGCCCGAGCTGGGCCGGGTCGGCGCGCCGACCCTGGTGCTGGTCGGCTCCGAGGACCAGGTCACCGGGCCGGCCGAGGCCCGCACCCTGGTCGCCGGGATACCGGACGCCCGTCTCGCGGTCGTCCCCGGCGCCTCCCATCTGGTGCCGGTCGAGCAGCCCGCCGCCGTCACGGACCTCCTGGTGCGGCACTTCTCGACGGCCTGGCAGCAGCCCTTCGACACCGGCCAGACGGCACTGCCCGCCGCCCCGGTCAACCCGGCCCTGACGGCGGCGCCACCGGTCGTGCCCGTCGCCGAGATCGCACCCGCCGTCGTACCGCCGCACCCGTTCGGGCCGCCCGACCGGTACGAGACCGGGCTGAAGATCCGCCGGGAGGTGCTGGGCGACGCGCACGTGGACCGGGCGCTGTCCCAGGCCGACGAGTTCTCCGGCGACTTCCAGGAGTTCATCACGCGCTACGCCTGGGGCGAGATCTGGGACCGGCCCGGCCTGGACCGCCGCACCCGCAGCTGTGTCACGCTCACCGCACTGGTCGCCGGCGGCCATCTGGAGGAGCTGGCCTTCCACACCCGCGCCGCCCTGCGCAACGGCCTCACCCCGGACGAGATCAGGGAGGTGCTGATGCAGGCGGCCGTGTACTGCGGCGTACCGGCGGCGAACAGCGCGTTCAAGGTGGCCCAGCAGGTCATCCGCGAGGAGACCACGCCCACCCAGTGACACCCCGGGCGGCCGCAGGCGGCAGGATGTGGAGACATGAAGCTCACCAAGAAGTCCCACGCCTGCGTCCGCCTCGAGAAGGACGGGCGGACGCTCGCCATCGATCCCGGAGGGTTCAGCGAGCAGGACGCCGCGGTCGGCGCGGACGCGATCCTGGTCACGCACGAGCACCCGGACCACTTCGACGAAGGCCGGCTGCGGGCCGCGCTGGAGGCGAACCCGGCGGCCGAGATCTGGACCCTGAAGTCCGTCGCGGACCAGATCGCGGCGGCCTTCCCCGGCCGTGTGCACACCGTCGGCCACGGGGACACCTTCACCGCAGCGGGCTTCGACGTGCAGGTCCACGGCGAGCTGCACGCGGTGATCCACCCGGACATCCCGCGCATCACCAACGTCGGCTACCTGATCGACGGCGGCCGGGTCTTCCACCCCGGCGACGCCCTCACCGTCCCCGACCACCCCGTGGAGACGCTGATGCTCCCGGTGATGGCCCCCTGGAACAAGATCTCCGAGGTCATCGAGTACGTCCGTGAGCTGAAGCCGCAGCGCGCCTACGACGTCCACGACGCCCTGCTCACCGACCTCGCCCGCCCGATCTACGACCGCCAGATCGGCGCCCTGGCCGGAGCCGAGCACCTCCGGCTCGCCCCGGGAGCCTCCGCCGACGTGTGAGCCGGGCCGGTTGTCACACCCTCCGGGTAGGTTGTGAGACATGCGCATCGCCACCTGGAACGTGAACTCGATCACCGCCCGCCTCCCGAGGCTGCTCGCCTGGCTGGAGAGCAGCGGCACCGATGTGCTCTGCCTCCAGGAGGCCAAGATCGCCGAGGAGCAGTTCCCGTTCGACCAGCTGCGCGAACTGGGCTACGAGGCGGCGGTCCACGCCACCGGCCGGTGGAACGGCGTGGCGGTGCTCTCCCGCGTAGGCCTGGAGGACGTCGTCAAGGGCCTGCCCGGCGACCCCGGCTACGACGGCGCGACCGAGCCCCGTGCCCTCGCGGCGACCTGCGGCCCGGTCCGCGTCTGGTCGGTGTACGTGCCCAACGGCCGAGAGGTGGGGCACCCGCACTACGTCTACAAGCTCGAGTGGTTCGAGGCCCTGAGGGCGGCCGTCGCCGGCGACGCGTCCGGCAGCCGCCCGTTCGCGGTCCTCGGCGACTACAACGTGGCACCGACCGACGACGACGTCTACGACGTGGCCGCCTTCGAGGGCCTCACCCACGTCACCCCCGCCGAGCGCGCCGCCCTCGCCTCCCTGCGCGAGGCGGGTCTCGCCGACGTCGTCCCGCGCCCCCTGAAGTACGACCACCCGTACACGTACTGGGACTACCGCCAGCTCTGCTTCCCCAAGAACCGCGGCATGCGGATCGACCTGGTGTACGGCAACGAGCCGTTCGCGGGGGCCGTCAAGGACGCCTACGTCGACCGCGAGGAGCGCAAGGGCAAGGGCGCCTCCGACCATGCGCCCGTGGTGGTCGACCTGGACGTGTGATGCCACGCTGGGTCCATGCACCTTCCGTTCCTGGGCCACCGGCACCACAAGAGCGATGGGGCGGCGCTCCCGGCCGACCCCGAGGGCATCGCCGCGCTCCTGTCCGAATGTGAACTGCTCCGCTCCCAGGCGGACGAGGCGGGCGTCCGCCTCGACGACACTCCGGCCTCCCTGGAGGCGCTGGACCAACTGGTCCCGCGCTGGCGCGAGGACGCGGAGATCCTGCCCTGGCTGGGCAACGACGCGGGGCTGTACCTGGGCACGGTCGTGGTGCGCACCGTGCCCGGCGCGGTCTGGCGGATCCGGGCCGACGGCGAGCCCGTGGTGCGGCTCGTCTCCGGCCGTGAGGTCGAGGTCGCTCGGTCCGGCCGGGAGTGGGCCGCGAGCGGTGTCCCCGAGCTGTCGCAGCTGTACGCGGAGATCGCCGAGGCATGACACCCCGCATGCGGAATCGGAGTAAATACGGCTATTGCCCGAAAAGTGCGTGTCGTCCCTGAAGTCCACTGGCGTCTGGATAGTTTGCGGCAATCACGACACAGCTGAGAGTGAGTAGGGCTGCGGATGGCCGTCGATCCGTTGATCGAGCTGCGTGACGTCAACAAGTACTACGGGGAGCTGCATGTCCTGCAGGACATCGACCTCACCGTCGGCAAGGGGGAGGTGGTCGTGGTCATCGGCCCGTCGGGGTCGGGGAAGTCGACGCTGTGCCGGACGATCAACCGGCTGGAGACCATCGAGTCCGGGACGATCAGGCTGGACGGGCAGCCGCTGCCCGCGGAGGGCAAGGCGCTCGCCCATCTCCGCGCCGAGGTCGGCATGGTCTTCCAGTCCTTCAACCTCTTCGCCCACAAGACGGTCCTGCAGAACGTCTCCCTGGCCCAGATCAAGGTCCGCAAACGCAAGCGGGAGGACGCCGACCGCCGCTCCCGGGAACTCCTCGACCGTGTCGGCCTGCTGAACCAGGCCGACAAGTACCCGGCGCAGCTCTCCGGCGGCCAGCAGCAGCGCGTGGCCATCGCCCGCGCCCTCGCCATGGAACCCAAGGCCCTGCTGTTCGACGAGCCCACCTCGGCCCTCGACCCCGAGATGATCAACGAGGTGCTGGAGGTCATGCGGCAGCTGGCCCGCGACGGCATGACCATGGTCGTCGTCACCCACGAGATGGGCTTCGCCCGCTCGGCCGCCAACCGGGTCGTCTTCATGGCCGACGGCCGGATCGTCGAGGACCGCAGCCCGGAGGAGTTCTTCACCAACCCGCGCAGCGAGCGTGCCAAGGACTTCCTCTCCAAGATCCTCAAGCACTGACCGGGGGAGTGCGACCCGTGTTCCGTACCACCCGTGTGCCCCGTGCCCTCTGCGCCCTCCTGGGCGTCCTCGCCCTGCTCGCCGCCGCCTGCGGCAAGGAGGGCAGCCCGCCGGGCAAGGGCCCGGCGGCCGGACAGCTGCCCCACTACCAGGTCGCACAGGGCTTCAGCCTGCCCGCGTCCCCGACCTGGACCCGGGCGAAGAAGCGCGGCTACTTCAACGTCGGCGCCAAGGAGGACCAGCCCTACCTCGGCGAGAAGGACCCTGCGACCGGCACCTACTCCGGGTTCGACATCGAGATCGCCAAGATGATGTCCGCCTCCCTCGGCTTCCCGCCCCGGACCATCCGCTTCCGGACGATCGCCTCCGCCAACCGCGAGACCGCCCTGCAGAACGGCCAGATCGACTACTACGTCGGCACCTACACCATCAACGACAACCGCAAGAAGCTCGTCGGCTTCGCCGGCCCGTACTACATGGCCGGGCAGTCCCTGCTCGTACGCAAGAACGAGAACGACATCCACGGACCGCAGGACCTCGACGGCAGACGCGTGTGCTCGGCGGCCGGTTCGACGCCGTACCAGCGCATCAAGGCCGACTACCCGAAGGCGATTCTCGTCGCCTACGACACCTACTCGGTGTGCGTGGACAACCTGCTCACCTATCAGGTCGACGCCGTCACCACGGACGACGCCATCCTCATCGGCTACGCGGCCAAGGCCCCCGGCGAACTCAAGGTCGTCGGCAAGCCCTTCTCCGAGGAGCCGTACGGCATCGGCGTCCCGCACGGCGACACCGCCCTGCGCTTCGCCCTCGACGACGCACTGGAGGCACGCGAGAAGAACGGTGACTGGAAGAAGGCCTACGAGGCGACGCTCGGCCTGTCCGGCGTGCCCGCCCCCCACCCGCCCGCGATCGACCGCTATCCGGCGAGCTGAGCGAGGACGGCATGAACGTACTGACAGAGAACTTCTCGACCTACTGGGACGGCTTCCTCGGGACCCTCGAACTGACCGTCTACGCCTCCCTGCTCGCCCTGGCCCTGGGCTTCGTGATGGCTTCCTTCCGGGTCGCGCCCGTCGCCTCCCTGCGGGTCTTCGGCACGGCCTGGGTCACGGTCCTGCGCAACACCCCGCTCACCCTGCTGTTCTTCGCGGTGCTGCTGGGACTGCCCCGGTTCGGACTCGTGCTCCCCTTCGAGGTGTTCGCGATCCTGGCCCTCGGCTGCTACACCTCGGCCTTCATCTGCGAGGCCCTGCGCTCCGGCATCAACACCGTGCCCCGGGGACAGGGCGAGGCGGCCCGCAGCCTCGGCATGTCCTTCGGACAGACCCTGTCCCTCGTCGTGCTGCCCCAGGCGTTCCGGTCGGTGATCCCGCCGGTCGGCTCCACCCTCATCGCGCTCGCCAAGAACTCGGCGATCGCGGGCGCGTTCAGCGTCACCGAGCTGCTCGGCACGTACCGGACCATCAACGAACTCGGCTACAACATCGTCTGGACCTTCGTCTGGATCGCCGTCGGCTATCTGATCATCACGCTCGCCATCAGCGCGCTGTTCAACCTGCTGGAGCGCACGTACGGAGTCGCCCGATGACCGAGGCCACCGCGCTCTACGACGTCCCGGGGCCCAGCACCCGCCGGCGGCACGCCGTGTACGGCGTCGTCTCCACCGCGGTCCTCCTCGCGCTGCTCGCCTGGATCCTGTATCTGCTGTTCGACACCGGCCAGTTCACCTACACCAAGTGGATGCCGTTCGAGTACAAGGGCATCCAGGAACTGCTTCTGCGGGGTCTCGGCAACACGCTCAAGGCGTTCGTGCTGGCGGCCGTCCTCTCCCTCGCCCTCGGCGGTCTCCTGGCCACCGGGCGGCTGTCGGACCACCGGCCGGTGCGCCTGCTGGCCACGGTCGTGGTGGAGTTCTTCCGCGCCATGCCCGTGCTGGTGATGATCTTCTTCATCTTCGTGGCGCTCCAGGTGCGGCCGCTGCCCGCACTCGTCGCCGGGCTGACCCTCTACAACGGCTCGGTGCTCGCCGAGGTGTTCCGCTCCGGTGTGAACGCCGTCGAACGCGGCCAGCACGAGGCGGCGTTCGCGCTCGGCATGCGCAAGACCCAGGTCATGACGCACGTCCTGGCCCCGCAGGCGGTACGCGCCATGCTGCCCGCCATCATCAGCCAGTTGGTGGTGGCCCTGAAGGACACCTCCCTCGGCTATCTCATCACCTACGAGGAGTTCCTCCATGCCGGGAAGCTCATCGCGTCGAACCTCGACTACGATTTGCCGTTCATCCCTGTGGTGATGGTGATCTCGCCGATCTACATCGGGATGTGCATGCTGCTCTCGTGGTTCGCCGGCTGGGTGTCCCGGCGTGAGCAGCGCAGTCCCAAGACCGAGGCCGTGGCGCTCGCCACGGCCGAACCTGGGACGCTGCTGCCGGGTGGGGAGCCCCCCACGGCCCTGAAACCGTAGGGGGCAGCAGTTCACACGGGCCAGGCTCGTCCGGCGGCAGCCGGAGATCACTGCTCGCGCAGGGGGACGGACACGTACGACGGGTCGTCCGACGGCGAGGAGAAGGTCAGCTGCGCGCCGGACGGGTTGTGCTCGATGTAGAGCGGGTCGACGGTGTCGACCACCAGCGCGAGGCGGTGCCCGGCCGGGACGTCGTAGGCCGTGGAGAACAGGTCCAGGTCCACGTCGAACGGCTCGCCGGGCGTCCGGTCGTGCCAGGTGTAGGGCGCGTTGGTGACCAGCTTGCCGAAGCCGAGCGGTCCCACGTCGTACAGGTAGGCGACCAGGGTGCCGCTCTCCTTGGTCGGGGTGAGCGTGGTGTGCAGCGAGGCCGTGCCACGCACCTGCTGGGCCGTGCCGTAGCGCTCCGACTGCCACACGGCCGCCCAGCGGCGCGGCAGCAGCGGGATCGAGGCGACGGGCGGCAGCTGGGCGACCTGGTCCAGGATGCTGGAGAGGAAGACGATCCCGCCGTCCGCGCCCGAGTCGACGTTCGCGTGGATGGTGGTGGAGCCCGCGAGCGCCATCTTCCGGCGGGTCGCGCCGACCGACTTCCAGTCCGGGTAGCCCTCGTATCCCCCCGCGCTACGGGACTTCAGCTGGACGGGCTGTTCGCGGTCGATGCCGTTGCCGGCGCCCTTGAGGTAGTGGTCGAACCAGCGCCCGGTGTCCGTCCACACGTCGTTGGGCAGCCCGAACAGGCCGGTCAGCTCGGCGGTCGCGTGGTCGCCGGGACGCAGCTCCAGCCGCTTCGGGACGGTCAGCTTCTCGTAGAAGTCGGCGTACTGGTTCACCGGGAAGATCGTGTCGCCCCAGGCGTTGGCGAGCATGACGGCGGCGCCGTTCTTGTTCAGCTGGTCGACATAGGTCGCGACGGAACGTTTCCGCCCCCAGTCGATCATCTCCTGCTCGTGGGTCAGGTCGGAGGCGTAGAAGTTGTCGAAGATCTGCCGGAGTTCGGGGCTCTCCCGCCCGGTGAGGATGCCCGCGCCGTCGAGCAGGGCACCCGCCTGGAGGTGCTGGGTGCGGCCCGAGTAGATCGAGGCGATCAGGTCGGCCCAGCCGCTGAGCGCGGCGACGGCCTTGATGCGCTTGTCGTGGGCGGCGGCCAGCAGGCTGATGCCGGCGCCGTAGGAGACGCCCGCCATGCCGATGTGCCGTGGGTCCGCGGGGGTGTTGGCGAGCGCCCAGTCGATGACCTTGGAGGCGTCCGCTATGTCCGGCGGACCGGCCACTTCTATCTCGCCGCCGGACTGCCAGAAACCGCGCACGTTGTACGTGAGCACCACGTAGCCGGAATCGGCGAGCTTCTGTGCCTGGGCGAGATACTCCACCTGCGGCAGGCCCCAGCTCGTGGGCAGCACGATGAGCGGGTAGTCGTGCGAGCCGTCGGCGCCCGCGGGCGTGACGACGTTGGCCTTCAGTACGGTGCCGCCGTCGCCGGTGATGTCCACGAAGCGGACGGACGGGGCGGCCTGCGCGGCCGGAGCCAGGCCGACGACGGTCCCGGCGACCAGCGCCGCGGAGACGGCTCCGACGGCAGTGGTGCGCAAGGTGGTGCGACCGTGTCCCATGGGTCACTCCTCACTCGTGTCAGTGCAAAGTGACCCGACGGTAACCGGCGGAACCTACCGTAAGTAACCCGTCGGTAAGTTACGTGCCGGTAAAGACTGTTGAGCGTCACGACGCCCGGTGCGAGGTGCGGGCCGTCTCGGTCGCCGGGAGCGGGGCCTGTGCCGCCCGTGTCACGTCCGCGACCAGCTCGACGAGGTCGGGGCCGTACGCCTGGGAGTTGACCACCTTCAGCAGCAGGACGAAGGGGTTGTTGCCGTGCTTGCGGTTCAGGCGCTCGTGGTTGCGGGCGAGATAGCGCGTGGCGGCCTGGTTGGTGATGGCCCGCTGCCCGCAGAAGAGGAACACCGGCCGGGTCTGCACGCCCGCCGTGAGGCGCGCCAGCAGGACGTACTCGGTGACGCCCGGGTCCATGCGGTACCGGTCGCCGCCGATCTGGAAGGCCCCCCGGTCCGGGCCGGGTTCGGGATCGATGTTCACGCGCACGCCGGGGAGCATCGCCGACATGTGGGCCAGCATCCGCCGGTTCGACCCGGGGCCGCCCACGCAGAACTCGGTGCGCTCGCCGAACCCCTGCTGCGTCGCGTCCTGCGTGACCATCTGCAGATGCGCCCCGCAGTCCTTGATCAGGGCGGAGAGTTCCAGCAGCGCGAAGACGTCGAAGCGATGGACGGCCGGCTCCGAGGTGGCCGGGTCGCGGTTGACGACGAGCAGCGACTCGGAGTTCTCCGGCAGCCCGAAGAACTCCTGCTTGCGCCGCAGCTTGCGCCGCCACAGGTAGGTACGGGCCAGCCAGCCCAGCGCGGCACTGACGCCGGCCGCTATGACGCCAAGGGCGATGTTGCGCACGTCGTCGTTCATGGCCGCGCATGCTAGCGGGCCCGGGTGAGCACTACGCACCGGTGTTCGATCTGTGACGTTCGTGTGGCGGGGGCCGAGGCGTACTGTTGGCCCTACGGGCCATCTGGTTACGCTGCGCGGACGGTCCCGACGGGAGGTACGGATGGGTCGCCTTGGCGCGCAGAAACTGGCGGTGGTGGCGGTATCAGCCGCTGTGGTGTCGGTGGGAGCGGCGGCGCCGCCCCCCGCGCCGAGTGAGACGCGCACGAAGGTTCCGGTGGCCGTCGGCTACGGCGGCGCCGTTGCCAGCGTCGACGCGGACGCCTCGGCCGCCGGCATAGAGGTCCTCAGGAAGGGCGGCAACGCGGTCGACGCGGCCGTCGCCACGGCAGCCGCACTCGGCGTCACCGAGCCCTACTCCTCCGGCATCGGCGGCGGCGGCTACTTCGTCTACTACGACGCCAGATCCCGTACGGTGCACACCATCGACGGCCGCGAGACCGCGCCGCTGACCGCCGGCTCCGACCTCTTCACGGAGAACGGAAAGCCGCTCGCCTTCGCCGACGCCGTCAGCAGCGGCCTGAGCGTCGGCACCCCGGGCACGCCCGCCACCTGGCAGACGGCGCTCGACACCTGGGGCAGCAGGAGCCTCGGTACGGTCCTGAAGCCGGCCGAACGGATAGCCCGCGACGGCTTCACCGTGGACGACACCTTCCGCGCGCAGACCGCGTCCAACGAGACCCGGTTCCGCTACTTCCCCGACACCGTCAAGCTGTTCCTGCCGGGCGGACAGCTCCCGGTCGTCGGCTCCACCTTCAAGAACCCGGACCTGGCCCGCACTTACGAGGAGCTGGCGAGGAAGGGCGTCGGCGCGATCTACCGCGGCGACCTCGGCGACGACATCGTCGACACGGTCGACAAGCCGCCGGTGGACCCCGGTTCGGGGTGGAACGCCCGCCCGGGCAGGCTGACGGAGAAGGACCTGGCCGCCTACGGCGCCAAGCTGCAGAAGCCCACCAGGACCTCGTACCGCGGTCTGAAGGTGTACTCCATCGCGCCCTCCTCCTCGGGCGGCACCACGGTCGGCGAGGCGCTCAACATCCTGGAGCGGACCGACCTCTCCAAGGCGAGCGACGTGCAGTACCTGCACCACTACATCGAGGCCAGCCGCGTCGCGTTCGCCGACCGCGGCCGCTGGGTCGGCGACCCCGCCTTCGAGGACGTACCGACGAAGGACCTGCTCTCGCAGAAGTACGCCGACTCGCGCGCCTGCCTGATCACGGACGATGCGGTGCTCAGCAGCCCCCTCGCGCCCGGCGACCCGCGCCACCCGGCCGCCTGCAACACCGGCGGTACGGCGGCCCCGACGACGTACGAGGGCGAGAACACCACCCATCTGACGGTGGCCGACAAGTGGGGCAACGTCGTCTCCTACACGCTCACCATCGAGCAGACCGGCGGCAGCGGCATCACCGTCCCCGGCCGGGGCTTCCTGCTCAACAACGAGCTGACCGACTTCTCCTTCGCGCCGGCCAACCCGGCCGTGCACGACCCGAACCTGCCGGGACCGGGCAAGCGGCCGCGCTCGTCCATCTCCCCGACCATCGTCCTCGACCGGCACGACAGGCCGGTGGTGGCGCTCGGTTCGCCCGGCGGCGCGACCATCATCACCACCGTGCTGCAGACCCTGACCGGGTTCCTCGACCGGCACCTCCCGCTGGTCGACGCGATCGCCGCACCGCGGGCCAGCCAGCGCAACGCGGCCAGGACCGAACTCGAACCCGGCCTCTACAACAGCGACCTGAGGGGGAAGCTGGAGGCCATCGGCCACTCGTTCTCGCTCAACCCGGAGATCGGCGCGGCGACCGGCGTGCAGCGGCTGCCCGGCGGCAAGTGGCTGGCCGCCGCGGAGAAGGTACGACGTGGCGGAGGCTCGGCGATGGTGGTGGACCCGGCGCCGTAACCGTCAGCTCTCGGGAGCGGGCGGCCGGGTCTCCTCCGCGCGGGCGGACGGCTCGGCCGCCTCGGCACGGAAGTCCAGCCGTCCGTCCCGCACGTCCACCCGGACCCGGCTGCCCGAGGAGATCGTGCCGTCCAGCAGCAGCCGCGACAACTGGTTGTCGACCTCCCGCTGGATGGTGCGGCGCAGCGGGCGGGCGCCGTACTCGGGCTGGTAGCCGCGCTCGGCGAGCCAGTCGACGGCCGCGTCCGTGAACTCGACCACGACGCCCTGGCCGTCCACCAGCCGGCGGGTGCGCTCCAGCAGCAGGTCGGTGA
Organism: Streptomyces sp. NPDC005728; assembly: GCF_040630895.1. Classification (NCBI taxonomy): domain Bacteria; kingdom Bacillati; phylum Actinomycetota; class Actinomycetes; order Kitasatosporales; family Streptomycetaceae; genus Streptomyces; species Streptomyces sp. NPDC005728. The sequence goes on along the minus strand of NZ_JBEXYL010000001.1, from coordinate 193,049 downwards.
TCTGCCGCAGCTGCTCGCCCGTCAGCTGCCGGAAGACGACGATCTCGTCGATGCGGTTGAGGAACTCCGGCCGGAAGTGCTCGCGCAGCGGCCGCAGGATCTGTTCGCGCCGCGCCTCCTCGTCGGCGTCCGCGCCGCCCGGCCCGAACCCGATCCCGGCACCGCGCCGCGTGATCACGTCGGAGCCCAGGTTGCTGGTCATCACGATGACCGTGTTGGTGAAGTCCACCGTGCGCCCCTGGGAGTCGGTGAGCCGGCCGTCGTCCAGGACCTGGAGCAGGATGTTGAAGACGTCCGGGTGGGCCTTCTCCACCTCGTCCAGCAGGAGCAGCGAGTACGGGTGCCTGCGCACCACCTCGGTGAGCTGTCCGGCCTCCTCGTGGCCGACGTACCCGGGCGGGGCGCCGACCAGCCGGGAGACGGTGTGCCGCTCCTGGTACTCGCTCATGTCGAGGCGGACCATGCGGTCCTCGCTGCCGAACAGGGCCTCGGCGAGCGCGCGGGCCAGCTCGGTCTTGCCGACACCGGTCGGGCCGAGGAAGAGGAAGCTGCCGATCGGCCGGTCCGGGCTCGAGAGTCCGGCGCGCGAGCGCAGCACGGCCTCGGCGACCACGCTCACCGCCTCCTCCTGGCCGACCACCCGCCGGTGCAGATGCTGCTCCAGGCCGAGCAGCCGCTCCTTCTCCTCCTGGGTCAGCCGGCTGACCGGGATGCCGGTCCGCCGGGACACCACCTCGGCGATGGCCTCGGCCGTCACCTCCAGGTTCAGCCCCTCGTCGGCCTCGTCGTCGCCGCTGGCCTCGGCGATGCGCTCCTTCAGCGCGCCGATCCGGTCACGCAGCTGCGTGGCCTGCTCGTACTGCTCGTCGGCGACCGCCTGGTCCTTGTCGCAGACGAGCTGTTCGACCTCGCGCTCCATCGCGCGCACGTCCGTGCCCTTCGTCCGGGCGCCGAGGCGCACCCGGGCACCGGCCTGGTCGATCAGGTCGATCGCCTTGTCCGGCAGCCGGCGGTCGGTGAGATAGCGGTCCGACAGCTCCACCGCGGCCACCAGCGCCTCGTCGGTGTAGCGGACCTGGTGGTGGGCCTCGTACCGGTCGCGCAGACCGCGCAGGATCTCGATCGTGTCCTCGACCGTCGGCTCGGGCACCAGGATCGGCTGGAACCGCCGGGCCAGCGCCGCGTCCTTCTCGATCCGCCGGAACTCCTCCAGCGTGGTCGCGCCCACGATGTGCAGCTCGCCACGGGCGAGCGCGGGCTTGAGGATGTTGCCCGCGTCCATCGCGCCGCCCTCGCCGCCCGCACCGGCGCCGACGACGGTGTGCAGCTCGTCGATGAAGACGATCAGCCGGTCCGAGTGGGCGCGGATCTCCTCCACGATGGTGTTCAGGCGCTCCTCGAAGTCGCCCCGGTACCGGGTGCCCGCGACGACCCCGGTCAGGTCCAGGGCGACCACCCGCCGCCCCGCCAGGACATCCGGGACCTCCCCGTCGACGATCCGCTGCGCGAGCCCCTCGACGATCGCCGTCTTGCCCACGCCCGCGTCACCGATCAGCACCGGGTTGTTCTTGCCGCGGCGGGACAGCACCTCGATCGTCTGCTCGATCTCCTCGTCACGGCCGATGACCGGGTCGATACGCCCCTGCCGGGCCAGCTCGGTCAGATCACGGCCGTACTTGTCGAGGGTCGGCGTGGAGGTGGGCCGCTGGCGCTCCGTGCGCGTCTGGACGGCCTCCGGGGCCTCGGGCGGCAGGGCGCCCGCCGAGAAACGGGCCTCGTTCAGAATGTGCCCGGCCGCCGAGTCCGGGTTCGCGGCCAGCGCGCTCAGCACGTGCTCCGGGCCGATGTACCCGGCACCGGTCGACCGCGCCAGGTCGTGCGCGTCCAGCAGGGCCCGCTTGACGGCCGGGGTGAGCGACAGCGACGTGGGCGGCGGCGCCTCGCCCGGCGGGTGCTGCACGGGGCCGGCGCGGTCGTCGATCTCCGTCGCGAGCGAGTCCGGGTCCGCACCGGACCGGCTGAGCAGGCTCCGGGTGGGCTCGGTGGACAGGGCGGCCCGCAGCAGGTGCTGTGTGTCCAGGTTCCGGCTGCCGTGCTCGGCGGCGTACTGGGCGGCCCCGCGCACCATCTCCCGGGCCGGCTGGCTGAGCAGGCGGCCGATGTCGATGTGGCGGGGGCCGGGGGCTCCGCCGCCGGCCCCGCCGAAGTAGCGGCCCAGGAATTCACCGAAGGGGTCGGGAGGGTAGCCGTTGGTCATGGCGTTCCGTTCCTTTGGTGCTCGTTCTAACACCTTGGCACGGATGCCTGCGGCTGGCATGTGCGGGCGCCTCTTGTCCGGGACCTCGTGCGGCGGGGCGGGTGCGGGTCGTTGCGGGGCCGGTCGTGAAGCTCCCCGCGCCCCTGGGCCGGCTGCCCTAGCGCCTCTCGGTGAGAACCCTCGGGCCGGTCTCCGTGATCGCCACCGTGTGTTCCACGTGTGCCGCGCGTGACCCGTCGTTCGTACGGAGGGTCCAGCCGTCCGAAGCCTCGTGGTAGCCGTCCTTGCCGCTCGCGACGAGCATGGGCTCGATCGCCAGGACCATGCCGTGGCGCAGTGGGAGGCCCCGGCCGGGGCGGCCCTCGTTGGGGACCTCCGGGTCCTCGTGCATGCGGCGGCCCACTCCGTGGCCGCCGAAGCCGGCCGGGATGCCGTAGCCGGCCGTGCGGCAGATCCGGCCGACGGCGTGGGCGATGTCGCCGATGCGGTTGCCGACGACGGCCGCCTCGATGCCGGCCGCCAGGGCTCGCTCGGCCGTCTCGATCAGGCGCAGGTCCGACGGGCGGGGGCGGCCGGTCACGAAGCTGATCGCCGAGTCTCCGACCCAGCCGTCCAGGGCGGCACCGCAGTCGACGGAGACCAGGTCGCCGTCGCGCAGGCGGTAGCGGGTGGGGATGCCGTGCACGATCGCGTCGTTGACCGAGGCGCAGATGACCGCCGGGAAAGGGGTCGGGGCGAACGAGGGGCGATAGCCGAGGAACGGCGAGGACGCGCCCGCCTCGCGCAGCACCTCCCGAGCCACCTCGTCCAGTTCCAGCAGGGAGACGCCGACGTCCGCGGCCTGCCGTACGGCCGTCAGGGCCCGCCCGACGACCTGGCCCGCCACGTGCATCGCGTCGATCGATGTGTCCGTCTTCAGTTCCACCATGCCAATTACTATACCGGTATTTGAATGGGGTGCGGTCGGGGGCGGTATTAGAATGGGCGGCATGGTGCGCACTCCTCTCACTCCTGAAGAACGCGAACGCGGCGAACGGCTCGGGCAGTTGCTGCGCGAGGCGCGCGGCGCGCGGAGCATGGCCGAGATCGCGGCCGAGGCAGGCCTCTCGGCCGAGACCCTCCGCAAGATCGAGACCGGGCGTGCGCCGACCCCGGCCTTCTTCACGGTGGCCGCGCTGGCCGGGGTGCTGGGGCTGTCCATGGACGAGCTGGTGACGCGATGTGCGCTGGTGGGCATCTGAGATCCGCCTGGGGCGGCCCGGAACGCGCAAGGGTCAACATCGAGCAATGAGCCGCCCGCACACTCCCGGAAAACTCTGCGTAGCAGGCCCGTAACACGGCTGGTGTTGCCTACCGACCGGAGTGCTGGCAGTCGGGCGGGAGTCGGGCATGGCTGTGGATCGACTCTCTGGTCGAGTAGGGGAGTTCGCGAACTACCTGGACGGCCTCATGGGGCGCCTGGATCAGGGCGGGGGCTGGTGCGGGGTCTTCCGGCAACGCGATCCGGAAGGCATGCAGGCCTGCCTCGACGGGCGGGAGGTGCCGCCGTGGGACGTGGTGGAGGCGCTGCTCCAGGACCTCGCCGCGGGGTACGGCCCCGCAGCGGCCGCCGCCGAGCGGGAACGGGCCCGTACCCTGCACACGGCCGCCCTCACGGCGTACGACGCCCGCCCCGGCGCCCGGGACGCCCTCGGTGACCGTCTCGACGTCATGCTCCGCGAACAGCGCTACGCCGCCGAGCGCCAGGCCGAACTGAGCCGCCTGCTCACCGCGGTGACCTCCCGCGAGGAGGCCGAGGCCCTCCACCTGGACCTCGCCTGGTCCCGCGACGACTTCGAAAGGGCCACCGCCCGGTGTGCCGAACTCCGGGACCGGATGGCGGAGCTGGACCGACGGGCGGTGGGAGTGCCGATTCCGGAGGTGCCGGGCGCCCGGGGCGGGGGCGGCGGGGGTGGCACCCGGTTCGCGGGGCAGGCTCCTTCGTCCCCCGCCCCGGACGCCGCCCCTGCGGCCCACCCCGCAGGCTCCGTGACGGACCCGGCCCCCCGGTTCGCCGCGCCCTCCGGTGCCGTCCGGAGCCCCGAGAGCACGCCCCCGGCGGCAACCGCGCCCTCCGCGCCCTCCGCCAAGACCCGTAAGCGGCGCCGTGGCAGTGCCCGGTTCGCCGGGATGACCGAGGACGAGGGCGCGTCGGTCGTCGTGCCGCAGGCACCCGCTGCCGCTGTGCCCGACCCGGACGCCGGGCGGCGCACACCGCGCGGGGCGCGGTTCGCCGGGGCCGCGGAGGCCGCCGGGCCGGCGGAGGTGCCCGTCGAGGCGGTGGATACCGAGGCGGCTGCGGCCGTGGCCGAGGCCGTGGAGCGGCTGGTGCGGCTGCGGGCGCAGGGGCGCACCGGCGAGGCGCATGTGCTGCTGGTCGAGATCACGCACTGGCCCGCCGCCCGCTTCCCGCTGCTCGCGGACGGGATGCAGCGCGCCGGGCTCGGCGCCGACTGGGCCACGCTGCTGTGGGAGGCCGCATCGCTGCCCGCCGAACGGCTGGTCGCCGCCGCCGACGCGCTGGAGGCGGCCGGGAGGGCCGCGGACGGGCAGCAGATGCTGCGTCAGGGAGTGGCCAGGCCGGCCGACGAGATCGGTGCCGCCGTGCTGGGACTGGACACGGAGGCGCGGGGGCGTGAGGTGCGGGCCCTGCTGGACGCGTACGTCCGCGTCCGCACCCCCGAGGAGGCCGCCCGCAGCGTCGCCGCCGACCCGCGCCGCCTCGTCCCGCTCCTGCTGGAGGCCGCCCGGGGCGTCTCCCAGGAGCGTCACTGGGACCTGGTGCACGCCCTCCGCGTCGCCGGACTCACCCCCTGAGACGTCCCCGCGATCACCCTAAGGAGTGCGAAACGTGATCGACTCAGCGGGTTAACGACGATGGTCTTGGCAAGGACCTTCACGAGGCTTACTTTCGTCCCTCTACGGGCCGTTTCTACGGGCGTAGAGGCTCGGACGTCGCGTCGAAGGAGCAGCTCATGGCCAACGTCGTACGTGCCGCACTGGTCCAGGCCACCTGGACCGGCGACACCGAGTCCATGGTGGCGAAACACGAGGAGCACGCCCGCGAGGCGGCCCGCCTGGGCGCACGGATCATCGGGTTCCAGGAAGTCTTCAACGCCCCCTACTTCTGCCAGGTCCAGGAGCCGGAGCACTACCGCTGGGCCGAGCCGGTGCCCGACGGGCCGACCGTGCGCCGGATGCAGGACCTCGCCCGCGACACCGGCATGGTGATCGTCGTACCGGTCTTCGAGATCGAGCAGTCCGGCTTCTACTACAACACCGCCGCCGTCATCGACGGCGACGGCAGCTACCTCGGCAAATACCGCAAGCACCACATCCCGCAGGTCAAGGGATTCTGGGAGAAGTACTACTTCAAACCCGGCAACCTCGGCTGGCCCGTCTTCGACACGGAGGTGGGCAAGGTCGGCGTCTACATCTGCTACGACCGGCACTTCCCGGAAGGATGGCGGCAACTCGGCCTGAACGGAGCGCAGTTGGTCTACAACCCGTCCGCCACCCACCGCGGGCTGTCCTCCTACCTGTGGCAGCTGGAGCAGCCCGCCGCGGCCGTCGCCAACGAGTACTTCGTCGCCGCCATCAACCGGGTGGGCCAGGAGGAGTACGGGGACAACGACTTCTACGGGACGTCGTACTTCGTCAATCCGCGCGGCCAGTTCGTCGGTGACGTCGCCAGTGACAAGGACGAGGAACTCGTCGTCCGCGACCTGGACTTCGACCTGATCGAGGAAGTGCGCCGGCAGTGGGCCTTCTACCGCGACCGCCGCCCCGACGCCTACGAAGGGCTGGTACAGCCGTGAACGACCTCTACGCCCGCCACCGCGGCGTCCTGCCCGACTGGCTCGCCCTCTACTACGACGAGCCGCTGGAGATCACCCACGGCGAGGGCCGTCATGTGTGGGACTCCGCCGGCAACAGGTACCTGGACTTCTTCGGCGGCATCCTCACCACCATGACCGCGCACGCCCTGCCCGAGGTGACCAAGGCGGTCAGCGAGCAGGCCGGCCGGATCGTCCACTCCTCGACCCTCTACCTCAACCGGCCGATGGTCGAACTCGCCGAGCGCATCGCCCAGTTGAGCGACATCCCGGACGCCCGGGTCTTCTTCACGACCTCCGGCACCGAGGCCAACGACACGGCCCTGCTGCTCGCCACCACCTACCGGCGCAGCAACACCGTCCTGGCCATGCGCAACAGCTACCACGGCCGCTCCTTCAGCACGGTCGGCATCACCGGCAACCGCAGCTGGTCCCCGACCTCGCTGTCCCCGCTGCAGACCCTGTACGTCCATGGCGGCGTCCGCACCCGGGGCCCGTTCGCCGGGCTGGACGACCGCGCCTTCATCGACGCGTGTGTGGCGGACCTGACGGACGTCCTCGGGCACACCCGCCCGCCGGCCGCGCTGATCGCCGAACCCATCCAGGGCGTCGGCGGGTTCACCTCCCCGCCGGACGGACTGTATGCAGCATTCCGTGAAGTGCTGAATGCATACGGGATCCTGTGGATCGCCGACGAGGTGCAGACGGGCTGGGGCCGCACCGGCGAGCACTTCTGGGGCTGGCAGGCGCACGCCCGCAGCGGACCGCCGGACATCGTGACCTTCGCCAAGGGCATCGGCAACGGCATGGCCATCGGCGGGGTGATCGCCCGCGCCGAGATCATGAACTGCCTGGACGCCAACAGCATCTCGACGTTCGGCGGCACCCAGATCACCATGGCCGCCGGACTCGCCAACCTCGGCTACCTCCTCGAACACGACCTCCAGGGCAACGCCCGGCGCGTCGGCGGGCTGCTCATCGAGCGGCTGCGGGCCGTCACCGCGCAGCTGCCCGGGGTGCGGGAGGTGCGCGGGCGGGGGCTGATGATCGGCATCGAGCTGGTCAGGCCCGGGACCGACGAGGCCGATCCGCAGGCGGCCGCCGCCGTCCTGGAGGCGGCCCGCGAGGGCGGACTGCTGATCGGCAAGGGCGGCGGCCACAACACCAGCGCCCTGCGCATCGCGCCGCCGCTGTCGCTGACCGTGGCGGAGGCGGAGGAGGGCGCGGCGATCCTCGAACGCGCGCTGAGGAGCACGTACTAGAGAGCGGGTACAGGGTCATGACCACCACCTCGGAGATCCGTCACACGGGCTGGCAGCCGCTCGACCCCGCCCTCTCGGTGCGCCAGGTGCTCACCCTGGAGCGGGTACAGGCAGGCGAGCCCGAGGTGGTGGCGGGGGCCGGGCAGCTCGACCGGGCCGTGCGCTGGGTGCACGTCGCCGAGGCCGCCGACGTCGGGGTGATGCTCACCGGCGGCGAGATGGTCCTCACCACCGGTGTGCTCCTCGCCGGCGACGAGGCCAAGCAGGCCGAGTACATCCAGTCCCTGCACCGGGCGGAGGCCGCGGCCGTCGTGCTCGGGCTCGGCCGGGCCTTTCCCACGCCGCCCGAGGTGATGCGCCGGGCCGCCGAGCGGTGCGGGCTGCCCATGGTCGTCCTGCACCGGCCGTTCCCCTTCGCGGAGCTGACGGAGGAGGTCCAGTCCCGGCTGGTACGGCGGAAGTTCGCCACCGTGAGTCTGTCGGAGTCGGTGCGGACCGCGCTCACCGGGCTGATCACCGCGGGTGCCCCGCTGCAAGGGCTGCTCGACGAGGTCGCCCAGCACAGCGGCTGCCCGGTCGTCGTCACTAACCTCGCCCACCGCGTCCTCGCCACGGCGGGGGAGCGGCCCGCGGTGGACGACGTGCTGCGCGACTGGGAGCGGATCGCCCGGCAGGCGGGCGGCAGCGAGGGCGACGGCTGGATCCGCGCCGAGCTGGGCGGACGCGGGGAGCGCTGGGGCATGCTGCTGCTGTGCGGCTACCGGGGCGAGGCGGCCTCCGGGCGGCTGCTCGCCGACCGGGCCGCCGAGGCCGTGGTCCTGCACCGCATGCTCGGCGGCGGCTCGGCGCACACCTGGGAGGAGCAGTCCGCGCAGGGACTGCTGACCGACCTCGTCTCCGGCGTCGTACCGGCCAGGCAGCTGCTGCCCCGGGCGCGGGCGGCCGGGCTGCCGGTGAACCGGCGGACCTTCGTGCCCCTGGTCGTCCCGGCCGGGGATCCGGGCGAACTCGACCGTGTGCTGCGGGTGCTGGGTCTGCCGGGGCTGGTCGCCGAGCTGGCCGAGGGGGCCACCGCCGTTCTGCTCAGCCTCGCCCGAGACCAGCAGGCCGAGGTGCTGACCGCGCACTTCGCGGCCCGGCTGCGGACCGGGACCGGGGTGCCGAACGCGGTGGTCGCCGCGGCCGATCCGCGCACCGACTGGGACGACGTGCCGGCCGGGCTGCGCGAGGCCCGGCACGTCGCCGACGCGGTGGCCGACTCCTCGGCCGTCCTCGACCTGCCGGCCGTCGTACGCCTGCGGGACGTCCATCTGCGCGGCCTGGTCCGGCTGCTGAGGGACGACCCCCATGTGCAGTCCTTCGCCGAGCGCGAGCTGGACGGGCTGCTGTGCGGGAACGACCAGGAGCTGCTGAACGTGCTGCGCACCTACCTGGCGACCGGACGCAACAAGTCCCGCACCGCCCAGCTCCACCACGTCTCCCGGCCCGCTCTCTACCGACGCCTGGAGGCGATACAGACCCGGCTGGGCGTCGACCTCGACGACTTCGAGCAGGCGGCCTCCGTGCACATCGCGCTCCTCGCGCACGACGCGCAACAGGGGTGAAACATGCCACGACTTGGGAAAACGGCGGTGAAACATGGGTTCGCAGACGCGTGACACGGTGGCACGCCGACCGCCCCCAGACGTGACACGCTGCCAATCGAACGGCTTCTTCGGACTTCCTAGGCTCACCGGACACCGAGCTACCGGAGGTCCCGATGAGCCGAGTGATCCGTGCCGCCCTGTTCCAGACCGCCTGGACCGGCGACAAGGAATCCATGATCCAGGTCCACGAGCAGGCGGCCCGCGACGCGGCCGCGCAGGGCGCCCAGGTCCTGTGCTTCCAGGAGCTGTTCTACGGCCCCTACTTCTGCCAGGTCCAGGACAAGGCCTTCTACGAGTACGCCGAGCAGATCCCGGACGGCCCGACCGTGCGGCGCTTCCAGGCGCTCGCGAAGGAGCTGGGCCTCGTCCTCGTCCTGCCGATGTACGAGGAGGAGCAGCCGGGGGTCCTGTACAACACCGCCGCCGTGATCGACGCCGACGGCTCCTACCTGGGCAAGTACCGCAAGACGCACATCCCCCAAGTGCAGGGATTCTGGGAGAAGTTCTACTTCCGCCCCGGCAACAGCGGCTGGCCCGTCTTCGAGACGGCCGTCGGGAAGATCGGCGTCTACATCTGCTACGACCGCCACTTCCCGGAGGGCTGGCGGGCACTCGGCCTCGGCGGTGCCGAGATCGTCTTCAACCCGTCGGCCACCTCACGCGGCCTGTCCCGCTACCTGTGGCAGCTGGAACAGCCGGCGGCGGCCGTCGCCAACGAGTACTTCGTGGGCGCGATCAACCGGGTCGGCGTGGAGGACCTCGGCGACAACGACTTCTACGGCACCACGTACTTCGTGGACCCGGAGGCCCAGTTCGTCGGCGAGGTGGCGAGCGACAAGGAGACCGAACTCGTCGTCCGCGACCTGGACCTGGCCAAGCTCCGCGAGGTCCGCGACCGCTGGCAGTTCTACCGCGACCGGGCTCCGGGGGCCTACGCGCCGCTGACCGCACCCTGATCGCACCGACCGCACCGTCCACCCTGGGAGGAGACGGACCATGAGCAGCCGTACCGTCATCCGCGGTGGTCTCGTCGTCACCGCGTCCGACGAGATCCACGCCGACGTCCTGATCGAGGACGGCCGCATCGCCGCCCTCGCCGCCTCCGGCACCCCCGCCGCCGAGGCCTTCACCGCCGAGCGGGTCATCGACGCCACCGGGAAGTACGTCATCCCGGGCGGCGTCGACGCCCACACGCACATGGAACTGCCGTTCGGCGGCACCTTCGCCTCCGACACCTTCGAGACCGGCACCCGGGCCGCCGCCTGGGGCGGTACGACCACGATCGTCGACTTCGCGGTGCAGAGCGTCGGGCACACCCTGCGCGAGGGCCTGGACAGCTGGCACGCCAAGGCCGAGGGCAACTGCGCGATCGACTACGGCTTCCACATGATCGTCTCCGATGTGAACCAGGAGACGCTCAAGGAGATGGACCTGCTGGTCGAGGAGGGGGTGACCAGCTTCAAGCAGTTCATGGCCTACCCGGGCGTGTTCTACTCCGACGACGGCCAGATCCTGCGCGCCATGCAGCGCTCCGCCGACAACGGCGGGCTGATCATGATGCACGCCGAGAACGGCATCGCGATCGACGTCCTGGTCGAACAGGCGCTGGCCCGTGGGGAGACCGATCCGCGCTACCACGGTGAGGTGCGCAAGGCGCTGCTGGAGGCCGAGGCCACCCATCGCGCCATCAGGCTCGCTCAGGTCGCGGGCGCCCCGTTGTACGTCGTGCACGTCTCGGCGACGGAGGCGGTCGCCGAGCTGGCGCGGGCGCGTGACGAGGGGCTGCCGGTCTTCGGCGAGACCTGCCCGCAGTACCTGTTCCTGTCGACCGACAACCTCGCCGAGCCGGACTTCGAGGGTTCGAAGTACGTGTGCAGCACGCCGCTTCGCCCCAAGGAACACCAGGCCAAGCTGTGGCAGGGGCTCAGGACGAACGATCTGCAGGTCGTCTCCACCGACCACTGCCCGTTCTGCTTCGTGGGCCAGAAGGAGCTGGGCCGCGGCGACTTCTCCAAGATCCCCAACGGACTGCCCGGCGTCGAGAACCGCATGGACCTGCTCCACCAGGCCGTCGTGGACGGGCACATCTCCCGGCGCCGCTGGATCGAGATCGCCTGCGCCGCCCCGGCCCGCATGTTCGGCCTGTACCCGAAGAAGGGCACCATCACCCCGGGCGCCGACGCCGACGTCGTCATCTACGACCCGCACGCCGAGCAGGTCATGTCCGCCGAGACGCACCACATGAACGTCGACTACTCGGCGTACGAGGGCAGGCGGACCACCGGCCGGGTCGAGACCGTGCTCTCGCGCGGCGAAATGGTCATCACCGAGCGGGAGTACACCGGACGCGCCGGACACGGCGTCTACACCCCGCGCTCCACCTGTCAGTACCTCACCTAGGAGTCGCGCCCATGGACTTCGGACTCGTCCTGCAGACCGACCCGCCGGCCTCCCGCGTCGTCAGCCTGATGAAACGGGCCGAACGCAACGGCTTCACGTACGGCTGGACCTTCGACTCCGCCGTGCTCTGGCAGGAGCCGTTCGTGATCTACAGTCAGATCCTCTCCAACACCTCGAAGCTGACGGTCGGCCCGATGGTCACCAACCCGGGCACCCGCACCTGGGAGGTCACCGCCTCCACCTTCGCCACCCTCAACGACATGTTCGGCAACCGCACCGTCTGCGGCATCGGCCGCGGCGACTCCGCGATGCGTGTCGCCGGCCGCAAGCCGAACACCCTGGCCCGGATCAGCGAGGCCATGAAGGTCATCCGCGCCCTCGGCCGCGGGGACGAGGCCGATCTCGGCGGTACGGCGATCCGGTTCCCGTGGATCAAGCCGGGTGCCGAACTCCCCGTGTGGATGGCCGCGTACGGCCCCAAGGCACTGAAGATGACCGGCGAGGAGGCCGACGGGTTCATCCTCCAGCTGTCGGACCTGTACCTCACCGAGTACATGGTGAAGGCCGTGAAGGACGCGGCCGCCGCCGCCGGCCGTGACCCGTCCGAGGTGACGATCTGCGTCGCCGCCCCGGCCTACGTCACCGCGGACGACTCGCCCGAGGCACTCGCCCACGCGCGCGATCAATGCCGGTGGTTCGGCGGCATGGTCGGCAACCACGTGGCCGACCTGGTCTCCAAGTACGGCGAGCACTCCGGCCAGGTCCCCGACGAACTCACCGACTACATCAAGGCCCGCGAGGGCTACGACTACTCCCACCACGGACGCAGCGGAAATCCCGACACCGCGTTCGTGCCCGACGAGATCGTCGACCGGTTCTGCGTCATCGGCCCGGCCGGGAAGCACATCGAGAAACTGAACGCGCTGCGCGAGCTGGGCGTCGACCAGTTCGCCGTCTACGACATGCACGACGCCCAGGAAGCCACCATCGACGCCTACGGCACGACGGTGATCCCGGCCGTCAACGCCTGACCCGCTCCCTCGCTCTCTCCGCACCCCCCACTCCTGGTCACCCCTCCCCGCGTCCCCGGGGAGGGGCGAGTGCCCGCACGGCCTCTCCCGTCCCACCCCTCCTCGATTGGCCTGCCCATGACCGACACCGCCCCCACGGCCATACCGCCGACCGCTCAAGTCACCCTCGCCGACGGCCGGGTGGAGATCGCCCCCGGTGCGCCGCAGCCCAGCGGCCCCTACGCCAACGCGGACCTGCTCCCCGTCCCCGCGGCGAAGCGCACCTGGACGACGTACAACTTCTCCGCGCTGTGGGTCGGCATGGCCCACAACACGGCCTCCTGGACCCTCGCGTCCGGGCTGATCGCGGTCGGCATGGACTGGAAACAGGCCGTGTTCACCATCGCGCTCGCCAACCTCATCGTGCTCGTGCCGATGCTGCTCACCGGGCACGCGGGACCCAAGTACGGCATTCCCTTCCCGGTCTTCGCCCGCGCCTCCTTCGGGGTGCGCGGCGCCAACCTGCCCGCCGTCGTACGGGCGTTGGTGGCCTGCGGCTGGTTCGGCATCCAGACCTGGATCGGCGGCGAGGCCATCTACTTCCTGGCCGGCAAGCTCATCGGCGACAGCTGGGCGAACGCCTCGCACATCGGCGGCTACGCCTGGACCATGTGGCTGTCGTTCGCGATCTTCTGGCTGATCCAGGTCGCGATCATCTACCGGGGCATGGAGACCATCCGCCGCTTCGAGAACTGGGCCGCGCCCTTCGTGCTCGTCGGCGCGTTCGTGATGCTGTGGTGGATGAGCAGCAAGGCCGGCGGCGTCGGCCCGCTGTTCGACCAGCCCTCCCGGCTGGGCTGGGGCGGCGACTTCTGGAAGCTGTTCTGGCCCTCGCTGATGGGAATGATCGGCTTCTGGTCCACCCTGAGCCTGAACATCCCCGACTTCACCCGCTACGGCAAGAGCCAGAAGGCCCAGACCTGGGGCCAGGCCCTCGGTCTGCCGACCACGATGACCCTCTTCGCCTTCCTCTCCGTGCTCGTCACCTCCGGTTCGCAGGCGGTCTACGGCAAGGCGGTCTGGGACCCGGTCCAGCTCGCCGCCAAGACGGACAACGTGGTCGGCCTGCTCTACGCCCTGGTGACCGTCCTGGTCGCGACCCTCTCCGTGAACATCGCGGCCAACCTGGTCTCCCCGGCCTTCGACTTCTCCAACGTCGCGCCCCGCAGGATCAGTTTCCGAACCGGTGCCCTGATCACCTCGGTCCTCGCCGTGCTGATCTTCCCGTGGAAGCTGTACTCCGACCCGCAGGGCTACATCTTCACCTGGCTCGGCCTGGTCGGCGGCCTGCTCGGCACGGTCGCGGGCATCCTCGTCGCCGACTACTGGATCCTGCGCCGCACCCGCCTGGCCCTCGCCGACCTGTACCGCGCGGGTGGCCGCTACTGGTACGCGGGCGGCTGGAACTGGCGGGCGGTGGTCGCCTTCGTGGCCGGCGGCGTCCTCGCCGTCGGCGGCGCGGACTTCCATCCGCTGATCGACGGCCGCCCCGTCCCGGCTCTCAAGTCCCTCGCCGACTACGGCTGGGCCGTGGGTCTCGGCACCTCGCTGGTGCTGTACCTGGCGCTGACGTTGCTCACCGGCCGGAAGGAGGAGCCGGCTCAGGCCGTCTGAGCTCGGACGAGGCCTCCCGGCGGCCGGCAGGCCGCCGGGCGCTCGGCGGGCCCGGGAGCCGCTCGTACGGCGTCAGCCGGATCCGCCGGCCTGCAGGGCGGCGACGGCGCTCTTCGCGGCCTTGATGGCCCCCTTGTTGATCTCGTCCGTGCCCGGGGCCTTCTTCGTCTCGAAGTCGCTGCCGTTGTAGGTGACGATCACCAGGGCGTTGGAGATGCGGGCCATCACCACGCCCTCGCGGGTCTGCTGCTTGTCCTCGGTGGTGAGGTTCACGACGGAGTACGCGGCGTCCCCGAGGCCCGGAACGGTCCCGCCGCCGCTCTTCTCGCCGACCCGCTGCTCGTACTCCTTCTTCGCCTCCTGGTCCGATTCGGTCACCTCGTAGGAGACGTCGAGCCAGCGGTAGTCGTAGCCCTGGAGGGCGTTCCACGAGCAGGTGCGGCGGAGCGCGGTGTCCGTCGAGGGGATCTCCTTGCCCGCCGTCCTGGCCCCGGGCACAAGGGACTTGATCGTCGCCACGGGCACGCCGGTGCAGGGGGCGGGCGCGGCGGTGTACGCCTTCGACACCGCGGTGGAGGACGGGGCGGAGGCCGCATGGGTGGGCGTCTCCCGGTCCGGCCGCTGATCGGCGGCGGACGGCGCGGCCGGGCCCGACGACAGCGCCCAGCCGGCACAGGCCAGCACGGCGACCGGCGTCAGACGCGCGGTGAGGGCGAGCGGCAGAGGAAGAGAACGCACAGCGCACTTCTCGTGGGGGAGGGGGTACGGAAGGGGTCCGCATGGTGGACGGGGACGCCAGTGTCACACGACTGTCTGTGGGGCGGAAGGGGTAACTCGCTGCGTGCCCGACCGGTCACTGCGGTGCGTTCACGACGTACTGATCTGCCCGTTATGTGCCTCGAGCCAGCGGTGGGCGCCGACCTCGCTGGGGTACGCGCGGACGGTGAACGCCGCGGCCGACCAGCCGACGGCCCATGCGGCCAGCGCGGGCATGACGGGTGCCGCGACCAACCAGAGGGCGCGACCGGCGAGGGTCAGCCAGACGGAGCGGCGGACCTCGTCCCGCTTGGCGGCACGGAACGCGCCGGGGGAGGGCGGGTCCAGGAGCTTCCTGCGGTGGTCCCGGCGCTGTACCAGCCACCCCCACACCAGGGCCGCACCGGAGGCCGCCACCTGCGTCCAGTCCCACACCGTGCGGAGGGCCGGCGGCAGGGCGCCGCGGAAGCTTCCGTAGAGAACGAGCGCGATGTAGCAGCAGAAGGCCAGGACGGCCAGCCATGCGGCGGCACCGAGGGTGCGGCGCAGCCAGTAGCGCGCACCGCGCTCGAACCAGGTGGTGCCGAGCCCCGGCAGGGCCGGGATCCGGGCCGGGGCCGCGGAAGCCTCGCCCCTAGAAGATGCTCTTGATGCCATGCCACACGTCGTCTTTCAGTCGAACGAAGTCGTCCCCTGTCTGGGACAGGACGTGACCCGTGCCGTGCAGTACCCCGCCGACCACACCGTGGTCGTGGATGTCCTCGCTCCAGTGCTCGTGGAAGGCGTGGTCGACGACACTGGTCGCGCCGATCACGATCGCGCCGCCGACACCGGCCACCACCGCGGTGGGCACCTCGAAGGGCGCGAGGGCCACGAGGCCCGCCGTGACCGCCGTTCCGGCCACCAGGCCACCGACGTTGGCGCCGCCGTCCACCGCGACCGAGTGCTGCCACGACCAGCCCTTGTCGTGATCGTCGGAGGCCTCCAGCAGCCCGCAGGCGCCCGCCGCGGCGACGTCCAGCACCGGCACCTCCTTGAGGAAGTCCGGGAGCTTCTCCAGGGTCTCGCCCGCGCGCAGGGCGTCCGCGGCATCGGCCAGCTTCACGTTGAGCGCACGGTCGTAAGGGAGTTCGGTGCTGCCGTTTTCGGCGCGGGCGATCGCGTCCTCCAGGGAGTCGACCTCGGCGACCGCGTCACGGTAGGCGCTCTTGGCGGGGAGGTCGTCGGGCATCTTCCGGCCCTGCTGCTGGAACGTCCTGCGCTCCGCGCGGAGTTCCTTCTTGGCGGCCTGCGCCTCGGTCTTCGCCGAGTCCAGCCGGGCCCGGGCCTCTGCACCGCCGGCCCGCGCGTCCTCGGCGTCGTACGCGTACAGGCCGCGCAGATAGTCGGCGATGGTGACCTTGTCCCCGGTGGACGCGTCCTTCGACGTCACCTGCGCGTACAGCCCCTGCAGCTGCTGCGCCGCCACCAGCCGCGCATGCTGCGCCGTGTGCAGGATCTCGTCGCGTGCCTTGGCGTACTCGTTCATCGCGGAGATCGTCTTCTGGTCGTCCGCGCTGGGCGGACTCGCCGTGACGATCTGCAGGGGCAAGCCCTTGGCACCCGTCGGCACCCCCTTGCGCGTCGCGATGTGCTCCGCGTTCTGCAGGGCCGTCTCGCACGTGGACAGCGCGTCGGCCAGCGTGCCGAGAGTGCTGCCCGCCCGGTGCACCAGCTCGGCGAAGCCGCCCGCGGTCACCGCGTCCTCGGTCCACCGCGCGCGGAAGGTCTCGGCCGCCTCGCCCTTCCAGCTCGCGTCGTCCACCAGGGTGTCGACGGCGCGACTGAGCGGCTTGACCACGTCGTCGAGCTTGTCCTTGGCGTTCTTGTACGTCTCGGCCATCGTGCGCAGTCCGCCGATGTCGCCGCCGACCCAGCTGTCGCCCATCAGCCCTCACCCGCCATCAGGTCTTCGAAGGCACCGTGGACGTCCACGTCGTGCCGGTGGAAGGAGTCACGGGCGTACGCGGCCTTGTCGCCGTGGTCGTCCATCCGGTCGCCCAGCCCGATGTGGAGGGCGACGAGGAGGTCGGCGACCTCCTTGATGGCGTGGTCCAGCCCCCCGTCGCCGCCGCCGACCACGGGCGGCGCCACGTCGGGGTGGAGCTTGCGGTAGTCGGCGGCCTGCTCGTGAAACGTCCTCGCCAGGGTGGCGAGGTCGTCGTAGACCACCTTGAAGTCGGCCGTCATCGGCGCACCTCCTGCGCGTAGGCGACCAGGTCGGCCGGCCGCCAGTTGTGCCGTCCGGGAGGGACACTCGGGTCGAGCAGGACGGTGACGCCCTGCTCGCGCACGGACTCGGCCAGCGGACCGATCGAGGCCGCGACCCACGGCTGCGCCTCGCCGAGCGCGTCCGCCAACCGCTGAGGCGTGCTGAACGCGAACACCACGGTGCCGTGCGCGGGGTGCTCGAACAGTTCGAGAACCACGAAGGGCACGCGCGCCGGGCCGCCCTGCGTACCCGTCGTCCCGACGGACCGGGGGTGGGCCGGCACCAGCACCGGCGTGCCGTAGGCGGGGACGCCCGGCCTGGGGCCCGGCCGTCCGTCCGCGTCCGGCTGCGCGGGCGGCGCCGCCTCGACCAGGTCCCGCAGGCGCGAACGGCGCGGCTCGGCCGCGGGCTCGGGCTCCGGAAGGCCGCCCGGCTCGACGAAGTCGCTTATGCGTGAACGTATCGGCGCCCCCACCGCCGTCACCTCTTCCCCGTGTCTGGCCCGTGGACAAGCGGGCCCGGCCACAGTAGCCAGGGGAGAAAGGGGTGAATCCCGCTATGTCGGGGCAGGGGCCAGGGCGTATGCGGAACCCATACGACCGCTTGGCCGGGCTCTGATCAGCCCTTGACCCGTTGATGAACCGGCGGCGCCGCGCCCGTTTCCGCCGTCGGGTCCGTCAGCTCGTGCGGGGACGGACCAGCCCGCTCTCGTAGGCGAGGATGGTCGCCTGGACCCGGTCGCGCAGGCCGAGCTTGGACAGCAGGCCGTTCACGTGGGTCTTCACGGTGCCCGTGGTCACGCCGAGTTCGGCTCCGATCTCGGCGTTGGTGAGGCCGGAAGCGATCTTCAGCAGTACTTCCCGTTCCCTCGGGGTGAGTTGGCCGAGGGCCCCGGCCGCCGGGAGAACCCGCGGTGCGCCCTGGGCGAAGGTGTGGATGAGGCGACGGGTCACTGCGGGGGCCAGGATGCCGTCGCCCGCGGCCACGACGCGGATCGCGGTCAGCAGATCCTCGGGCAGGGCGTCCTTCAGCAGGAACCCGGACGCTCCGGCGCGCAGGGCCTCGTACACGTACTCGTCGAGGTCGAAGGTGGTGAGCACCAGCACCCGCGGCCCGTTGTCCGGCGCGGTGATCAGGCGGGTCGCGGTGAGTCCGTCCATGCCCGGCATCCGGATGTCCATCAGGACGAGGTCGGGCGCCTCGGCGGCGGCGAGCGACACCGCCGTCGCTCCGTCGCCGGCCTCGCCGACGACGGTGAGGTCGGGTTCGGCGTCCACGATGGCGGCGAAGCCCGCCCTGACCACGGCCTGGTCGTCGACGACGATCACGCGTACGGCGACGGGGACACCTCCTGGACGGGGGCCGGAACGGGTCCGGCCGGCAACGACACCCGTACATTACCGGCTGGTTCGAACACGATGCCTCCTTCGCCCGCGGCGACCTGCACGCGCAGGCGTTCGGCGACCGGGCCGGCGACGGCGAGCGGTACGCCCGTCACCGTGATGTGCAGAGTGCCACGGCGCCGCCTCAGGGTCACCCGTGCCGGCCCGTGGTCGCCCGCGCCGAGCGCCGCTTCGACGATCCGGTACGTCGAGACGTGCACGGAGGGCGGAAGGCCGCGCGCGGCCTCCGGCAGGCCCCGCACCCGCACGTCGCGGCCGGTGGCGCGCAGGGTGCGGCAGAGCGTGCCGAGGTCGGTGGCGGTCGGGGACGGCGAGAGGCGGTCGACGGGGTCCGCACCGTCGTCGAGGCTGTGCAGCATGTCCCGCATGGCGGCGAGGGCCGCCCGGGCCGCGGCGGCCACGTCGTCGAGCCGTCCCTGCCCGGCCAGGTCGACGAGCGAGGCCGCATGGTGCAGTACGGCCTCGCGCAACGTCACCGCCAGCCGGTGCCGTTCGGCCTCGGCGGCCCGTTCCGCATGCCACATCGAGCTGGCGAGCGCGAAGTCGTCGCTCGCCAGCATGCGCAGGCGCCGGCGCCGTACGACGAGGCCGGCGCCGCACACGGCGGCGAAAAGGGGAGCCAGCAGGACGCACAGGAAGACCACCATCGCCGGGGCGAACCCGTCGACCGCCTCGCCCGCCAACCAGCCGTCGGCAGCGGCCGTGACCGTGATCACCGAGGCCGTGCCGAAGGTCCCCGCGATCGCCGCCGGCCAGGAGCCGGAAGGACCCCGCCCGTAGGCGGCGACCGCGTACACCGCGAGCATCTCCACGAGCGCGCCCCCGACGAGGAACTCCGACACCCGTGACGGCAGAGGCACCGCCGCGACGGCCACCGGCCACAGCCAGGCCGTGGCCAGCACGGCGACGAAGGCGGCCACCGGGGCACGTCTGCGCCACAACAGCGGCAGCGCGTGCAGGACCAGCAGTGCCGTCACGACGATCAGGTCCGGTACCGCGGCGCGCCTGGTCCGTTCCGGCCAGTCCTCCACGGTCGAGAGAGCGGTGACCACCGGCAGGACCATCGCGGTGAAGGCCAGGGCGGGGTCGGTGAGCCGCTGCTCCCGCAGGACGTCGCGCCGCCATACGGGCCCGGGCGGATGCTGCGGCCCGGCAGTGTCGGGCAGTGTCGCGCGGACCAGCCAGCCCCCGTCGGGGCCCGGGCCGGCGGTCAGTTCGCCTCCGGCCGACGCGGCCCGTTCCCGCATGCCGGCCACGCCGCGTCCCGCGCCGAGACCGCCGGCGTCGTGCGGTGCGCAGGTGCGCGGCGGCGCGTTCTCCACGGTCAGTTCCAGCAGGCCGTTCGCCCGGCGGACGAACACCCGGGCGGCGGCACCGGGGGCGTGCCGCAGGGCGTTGGTGAGGGCCTCGCGGACGATTCCGTGGATCGCCTCGGCCGCGGGGCCGGTCAGGTCGTCGGGGATGTGGGCGGCGACGGGACGGCCCAGCCGGCCGAATCCCGCGACCAGTTCCTCGATCCCGGCGCTCGTGACCCCGGGCCCGGGACGGTCCGTGTCCCGTAGGAGACCGACGAGCCGCTGCAGCGCCGCCACGGTCTCGGCGCCGGTGCGTTGCGCGAACGACAGTGCCTCGGCGGCCAGTTCCGGCCTGCTGTCCTTGAGCCGGCGTGCGGCGTCGACGGTGACGACGACCGAGGTGAGGTGATGGGCACTCACGTCGTGCAGTTCGCGGGCGAGGCGCCGGCGTTCGTGGTCGCCCGCCGTGCGGCGGGCGTGCTCCGCTCCGGCCAGCCGGCGGGCCGCGGTGAGCCGCCCGCCGATCCACTGGCGCCGCGCTTCGCCGAGTCCCGCGCACAGGACGTACACGGACAGGGCGAGCGCCGTCGTCAGGAGCGAGGCGCGGAAGCCCTCCTGCACGGCGGCCAGCCCCCACTCGACGCCGACGAGCCCGGCGACGGCCCGGACCGTCACCGGCACGGGGCAGCGGACGGCCACGGAGTACAGGGCGACCAGCGTGCCCAGGCCGAGGTAGCCGTCCGGCCAGACGGCCATGCCGAGGACGTAGGCGGCCAGTGCCCCGGCCAGCGCCCGCACGGGTGCCTGCCGGCGTCGGCCCAGGGCGGCCGTCTCCAGGGACAGGGCGCACACGACACCGATCAGGCCCGGCAGGGCGGGCGTTTCGTCCGGGCCCACCCCGGGCCACAGCAGGGCACTTTGTCCGGCTGCCAGCACCAGGGGCAGAAGCCGGTTGCGTATCGTCTCCATCTCGGCGACGAGCGTAGAGCGCGGCCCGAACGCCGGACACCGGCCCTGGGGCCGAGGCCGATCCCTACCCAGCGACAGAGGCACCGTTCGTGCCGCAGGGCGACGGCGGGGCCGGGTGCCACCGGAGAAGGTGATGGCATGACGACTCCACCCCTGCCCGAACCCCTGCCCTATCACCGGCTCGCCCGGCTCTCTGCGCGCCACCGGTGGTGGCGCCCGCTGGTGGGCACCCTGGTCGTGGCCGTGCTCTACGTGATCGCCGTGGGCGTCCTCTACGGCGTCGTCGACGAAGTGGGCTCCCGGAAGGGTTACCCCCGGGACCCCGACGGTTGGGTGGAGTTCGGTCCCGTGCCGGACACCGCCGTCGACCTGCTGCTCATAGCCCTGGCGACCCCTGTCGTGCTGCTGGCGGTGCGCTGGCTCGGCCGGCGGCCGGCGGGCTCGGTCTCCTCCGTGGCCGGGAGGCTCCGGCGGCGCTGGCTGGCCCTGTGCATGCTGACGGCCCTGCCGATCGTCGCCCTGGCGATGGGCGGCATGTTCCTGCTGCCCGCCGACGGCGACGACGAGTTCCGGTGGGCGGGAGGGGAGGTCTTCGGGCCCGCGCCGGCCATGCTCGTCGTCCTGGTTCCCTTGCAGGCGGCCGCCGAGGAGTACGTCTTCCGGGGCTGGCTGACGCAGGCCGTCGGCGCCTTCGTGCGCTCGCCCTGGTGCGCGTTCCTGCCCCAGGCCGTCCTGTTCGCCGCCGCCCACGGCTGGGGCACCCCCTGGGGATTCGCCGACCTCGTGGTGTTCGGGGCGGCGGGGGGCTGGCTGACCTGGCGGACGGGCGGTCTGGAGGCGTCCATCGGGCTGCACACGGTCAACAACGTCCTTGCCTTCGCCGCCTCGGCGGCCACCGTCGACGGGCTCAGGAGCGACGAGACCGCCGCGGACGCGACCTGGCCGCTGGTCGTACTCGACGTCGCGAGCGTCGTGCTGTACACGGCAGCCGTGGTGTGGCTGCTGCGCCGCCGGTCACTGGACCGGACCGCCCCCGCACCACTCCCGCCCGTCCGGCCGCCCGCCCACGGCGCCCCGTACACACCTGTCACCGGCTTTCCCGTGGCGCCGCCCTGGGCAGGGCCTCCGATGCAGGGCACGCCCGTTCCGCCCCCGTACCCCGGCACCGAAGCGGACGTCGCCGACCGGCCGTGAGCGGCCGC
This sequence comes from Streptomyces sp. NPDC005728, assembly GCF_040630895.1. Lineage (NCBI taxonomy): Bacteria > Bacillati > Actinomycetota > Actinomycetes > Kitasatosporales > Streptomycetaceae > Streptomyces > Streptomyces sp. NPDC005728. Next base: position 171,049 of record NZ_JBEXYL010000001.1, on the reverse strand, counting down.
TGCCGGTCAGGGGAAGACGGCGGCCGACTCGAAGCCGCCCGCTCGTCCCGCTCCCTCGCGCGCACCGGCACCAGGCCGTCAGGGACCGCAGGGCGCTCGGCGCAACCGCATCCGATCGATAGCCTGCTGATCGACCGACGTGCGCAACAGCGAGGTGAGAGATGCAGTTCACCACCCGACCCACCCTCCAGGGCACCTTCGGCATGGTGTCCTCCACCCACTGGCTGGCCTCCCAGTCGGCGATGGCGGTCCTGGAGGACGGCGGCAACGCCTTCGACGCGGCCGTGGCCGGCGCGTTCGTGCTGCATGTGGTGGAGCCGCACCTGAACGGGCCCGCCGGCGAGGTGCCGATCCTGCTGGCCCCGGCCGGCGGTGAGGTACAGGTGCTGTGCGGGCAGGGCGTGGCCCCGGCGGGCGCGACGGTCGCGCACTACAGGGGGCTCGGTCTGGACCTCGTCCCCGGTACCGGACCGCTCGCGGCCGCCGTGCCCGGCGCCTTCGACGCCTGGCTGCTGCTCCTGCGCGACCACGGCACCAAGCCCCTGGAGGACGTGCTGAAGTACGCCATCGGGTACGCCGAGCACGGGCACGCGCCCGTGGAGAACGTCGGCGCGACCGTGGAGAGCGTCCGGGAGCTGTTCGAGACCGAGTGGACCTCCTCGGCACAGGTCTACCTGCCCGGCGGCCGGGCGCCCCGACCCGGTGAGCTGCTGCGCAACCCCGCCCTCGCCGCCACCTGGAAGCGGCTGCTCGCCGAGACCGCCGGGGCCGGCGACCGGGAGGCGCGTATCGACGCGGCGCGCGCGGTGTGGCGCTCCGGCTTCATCGCCGAGGCCCTGGTACGGCAGTCCCGGCGGCCCACCCTGGACACCAGCGGCGAACGGCACACCGGCACGCTCACCGAGGCCGACCTCGCCGGCTGGTCGGCGAGCTACGAGGCACCGGTGACGTACGACTGGAACGGCTGGACGGTGTGCAAGGCGGGCCCCTGGAGCCAGGGCCCCGCCCTCCTCCAGCAGCTGGCCCTGCTCCCGCCCGAGCTGCCCGCCCACGGCTCGGCCGACTACGTCCACCTGCTCGTCGAGGGCTGCAAGCTCGCCATGGCCGACCGCGAGGCCTGGTACGGGGACGCGGCCGAGGTGCCGCTCGCCGAGCTGCTGTCGGACGGCTACAACACCGGGCGGCGGGCGCTCGTCGGCCCCAAGGCGTCGTACGAGCTGCGCCCCGGCAGCCCCGGCGGACGCACCCCGCGCCTTCCCGTGCACGCGCGCGTGGAGAGCGGCGAGGACACCGCGTTCAACCCGATGGGCGCGGGCGAGCCGACCGTCGCGGAGCTGTCCGGCGAGCCCCGGCCGGCCGCCGACGGCAGCACCCGCGGCGACACCTGCCACCTGGACGTCGTCGACCGCTGGGGCAACATGATCGCGGCCACGCCCAGCGGCGGCTGGCTGCAGTCCAACCCGGTCGTGCCGGAGCTGGGCTTCCCGCTCGGCACCCGGCTGCAGATGACCTGGCTGGAGGAGGGGCTGCCGAACTCCCTCACCCCCGGCCGCCGCCCCCGCACCACCCTGACCCCGTCCCTGGCACTGCGCGACGGCATCCCGGTGCTCGCGTTCGGCACGCCCGGCGGCGACCAGCAGGACCAGTGGCAGCTGCACTTCCTCCTCGCCGCCGTCCTGCGGGCCCCGGTCCGCGGCGGCCTCGACCTGCAGGGCGCCATCGACGCCCCGAACTGGCACAACGACAGCTTCCCCAGCTCCTTCTACCCGCGCGGCCGCCGCCCCGGGAGCGTGACCGTGGAGTCCCGGACGGACGCGGACGTGATCGAGGAGCTGCGGCGGCGCGGCCACGACGTCACCGTCGGTCCCGGCTGGTCGGAGGGCCGCCTGTGCGCGGTGGCCCGGGACCCGCGGACCGGTGTCCTGTCGGCCGCCGCGAACCCGCGCGGGATGCAGGGGTACGCGGTGGGCCGCTGAGTCCGCTGAGTCCGCTGAGTCCGCTGACTCCGCCTGCGCCGCTGCCGGGCGCTGTGGCACCCGCTCTTCATCCCGATTCCACCCTGCGTCCATGGGCCCGGCGGGGATTGTCAGTGGCGCGTGTTCTCATGGACGCATGATCGGAGACACGGAAACCATCGAAGAGTTTCTCATCCGCTGCTCGGCCGACGTCGAGGAAGCGGTCCGCAAGGCCGCCGCGGCCGAGATCCTGCCCCGCTTCCGCCGCCTGGCCGAGCACGAGGTCGACCAGAAGAGCGGACCGCACGACCTGGTGACCGACGCCGACCGCCTCGCCGAGCGGCAGCTCACCGAAGCCCTCGGGGCGCTGCTGCCGGGCTCGGTGGTGGTCGGTGAGGAGGCGGTGCACGCCAACCCCGTGACGTACGAGGCGATCCAGGGCGACGCGCCCGTCTGGATCATCGACCCGGTCGACGGCACCCGGCAGTTCGTCCACGGCGACGACGGGTTCTGCACCCTGGTCGCCTTCGCCCACCGGGGCACCGTCCTGGCCTCCTGGACCTACGCCCCCGTGCGCGACCAGTTCGCCACCGCCGTCCGCGGACAGGGCGCGTTCCTCGACGGCGAGCGGCTGTTCGCGGGCCCGCCGGCGCCCGGCCGCGACCTCGCCGTCGCCACCTCCCACCCCGACTACACCACCGACGAGCAGAAGCGCGCGCTGCGCGCCCTGTGGACCGACGGCCTCGCCCCGCGCCCCTGCGGCTCGGCGGGTTTGGAGTATCTCGCCGTGGCCCGGGGAGAGTTGGACGCCGTCGCGTTCTCCTGGGAGGCCGCCTGGGACCACGCGGCGGGCCTGCTCCTGGTCGAGGAGGCGGGCGGCGCCCACCTCACCCTGACCGGCGAGCCGTTCCGCGTGACCGGCGCCAACGCACTGCCGTTCACCGCCGCGAGGGACGCCGCCACGGCACGCCGGATCGCGGAGCTGCTGCGCACGGCCCCCTGAGGCACCCGGCCCGGGGGAGTGTCGGTCCTGCGGCATATCCTGATCCTGAGTGGCCATCGGCTGACGAAGGGGTCCGAAGGTGCCGTCGATGCTCGATGTGGTCGTGGTGGGTGCGGGGCCGAACGGCCTGACCGCAGCGGTGGAGCTGGCCCGCCGGGGCTTCTCCGTCGCCCTGTTCGAGGCACAGTCCACCGTCGGCGGCGGCGCCCGCACGGAGGAGCTGACCCTGCCCGGCTTCCGGCACGACCCGTGCTCGGCCGCCCACCCCCTCGGCATCAACTCGCCCGCGTTCCGCGCGCTGCCCCTCGACCGCTACGGCCTCGAGTGGCTGCACGCCGACCTGCCCATGGCGCACCCGTTCCCGGACGGCACCGCGGCCGTCCTGGCCCGCTCCGTGGCCGAGACGGCCGCCTCCTTCGGCCCGCGTGACGCGGGCGCGTACCGCAGGCTGGTCCGGCCGTTCCTGTCCCAGTGGGACACGCTCGCCCGGGACTTCATGTCCCTGCCGCTGACCGCGCTGCCGCGCGACCCGGTCACCCTCGCCCGCTTCGGCCTGGCCGGGCTGCCGCCGTCCACCCTGCTGATGCGCCGCTTCCACGACGAGCGGTTCAAGGCCCTCTTCTCCGGCCTCGTCGCCCACGTCATGGCCCCGCTGAACGGCCTGGCCACCAGTGCCGTCGGCCTGGTCTTCGCCCTGGCCGCGCACGCCCGCGGCTGGCCCGTGGCCCGCGGCGGCTCCCAGGCGATCTCCGACGCCCTCGCCGCCTACTTCGCGGACCTCGGCGGCGCCCTGCACACCGACTACGAGGTCAAGCGCCTGGACGACCTGCCGCCCGCGCGCGCGTACGTCTTCGACACGTCACCCACCGCACTCGCCCGCATCGCCGGCTTCGGCGGCTACTACGACCGCTACCGCTACGGCCCCGGCGTCTTCAAGATCGACTACGCGCTGGACGGCCCGGTCCCCTGGACCGCCCCCGAGGCCCGGGTCGCCGGCACCGTGCAGATCGGCGCGAGCCAGGCCGAGATCGGCGCCGCCCTGCGGGCCGCCTCCCGAGAGGGCCGCGCCCCCGACACGCCGTTCCTGATCACCGTGCAGCCCAGCGTGGCCGACCCCACCCGCGCCCCCGAGGGCAAGCACGTCTTCTGGGCGTACGGCCACGTCCCCCACGGCTGGCAGGGCGACCTCACGGATGCCATAGAACGCCAGCTGGAGCGCTTCGCCCCCGGCTTCCGGGACCGCGTCCTGGCCCGCGCCACGGCCGGCCCGGCCGAGATGGCCGCCCGCAACGCCAACTACGTCGGCGGCGACATCGCCTGCGGCGCGGCCTCCGGGCTCCAGCTGCTGCTGCGCCCCAGACTGTCCCTGTTCCCGTACCACACCCCGCATCCGGCCGTCTTCATCTGCTCCTCGGCCACCCCGCCGGGACCCGGCGTGCACGGTATGTCGGGGCACAACGCGGCCAAGGCCGTGTGGCGAAGGCTGAGGCAGACATGACCACCATCACCCTCGTCCAGGGCGACATCACCCGGCAGAGTGCCGACGCGATCGTCAACGCCGCCAACTCCTCGCTCCTGGGCGGCGGAGGCGTCGACGGCGCGATCCACCGGCGCGGCGGCCCCGCCATCCTGGAGGAGTGCCGCAAGCTGCGCGCCTCCCACTACGGCAAGGGCCTGCCCACGGGTCGTGCGGTCGCCACCACGGCGGGCAACCTGGACGCCCGCTGGGTCATCCACACCGTGGGCCCGGTCTGGCAGGCCGGCGGCGATGACTCGCTTCTCGCCTCCTGCTACCGGGAGTCGCTCCGCGTGGCCGACGAGCTGGGTGCCCGGACGGTCGCGTTCCCGGCGATCTCCACCGGCGTGTACCGGTGGCCGATGGACGATGCGGCTCGTATCGCGGTGGAGACGGTGCGGAACACTCCGACAGCAGTCGAAGAGGTGCGGTTCGTCCTCTTCGACGACCGGGCGTACGAGGCGTTCGCCCGGCAGGTCGGCTGAGGGGAGCGTCCCAGGACCCATCAGTCGACGTCCGCGTCGACCCGTGCTGCCGGCCCCGTCCGCGCGCCGCGCACAGAGGTGTCGAGGCCCCCGGCCAGCCGCAGTGTCGCAAGGGCCGCGAGCCCCGCCGCGATGCCGAAGGTGAGGGCGGCCGGGACGCCGTTGCCGATGCGTCCGGCCGCACGGCGGACACGGGGTGCTCGTCCGCCGACTCGGCTGACGGACAAGGGCCTTGACCTACCCGGTGTACACGCCGGTGCTCTCGGCGTGTTCGCGCAGTGCGATCCGGGCCAGCTTCGTCAGCATCATGCCGTTGCGGATCCGGACGACGTAGTCGACGGGGAGTCCGTGCATCCGGGTGCCGGGGCCGCGCAGGGGATGCCAGTCGAGGACGAAGAGCGTGTGTTCGCCCCAGGGGATCAGGTTCATGGCGATGCGGGCCGCGCCGAAGGGGTCCGCCTTCGCCTCCAGTTCCAGCCGGTGCTGCGGCTCGCAGATGCGTACGACGCAGGTGTCGTCGAGGGTCAAGGGGCCGACGCCGACCCGGACTCGGAGACGCGCGCCCACGTCCGGCCAGTGCCGGTCGGCGGCGAGTACCTGCTGGGTTCCCGTCACCCACTCCCCGTAGCGATGGCCGTCGGACAGCAGGCTCCAGACCTCGGACGGCGAGCTGAGGATCAGACGGCGGTTCCGGGCCATGCCGACCACACTCCTTCCACGGGGTGGGGGACGGGGCGGGCAGCACGCTCCTCGACCCCGGCCGCGCGGCCCGCCCCGGGCTTGCGGAGCCGGCCTGCGGCGGTGCCGTGCCCCTCCGGGACGCCGCGCGGGGAGGCAGAGCTGCTCGTACGGTGAAGGAAGGACGCCCTTTTCATCCGTTCGGGCGCACCCTTCAGGAGGTTGAACTCATGACAACCGCCGCAGAGATCATGCATCCCGGGGCCCAGTGGATCCCGGAGACCGAGACCCTCGACCGGGCCGCGCAGCTGATGGCGCGCCTGAACGTGGGCGCGCTGCCCGTCAGCGACGCCGACGAACGACTGTGCGGCATCGTCACGGACCGCGACATCGTCGTGAAGTGCGTGGCCAAGGGCCACGACCCGGCGAAGGTGACCTGCGGCGATCTGGCGCAGGGCACACCGCGCTGGATCGACGCGGACGCGAGCGTGGACGAGGTGCTGAACGAGATGCAGAGCCACCAGATCCGCCGGCTGCCGGTGATCCAGGACAAGCGCCTCGTGGGCATGATCAGCGAGGCCGATCTGGCCCAGCACCTGACGACCGGGCAGATCGCCGGCTTCGTGGAGAGGGTCTACGCGTCGAGCTGACCCTCTCGCCCGGGCCTTCCCGGTCAACCCAGGACCAGGCGCTTCTGGTTCTCGAACTCCTCGTCCGACAGAACTCCTTGGGCCTTCAGGTCGGCGAGCTGCTTGAGCTGGTCGATCTTGTGGGTCATGTCGTCGTCGGGCGCGACGGGCGCGACGGGCTGCGGTGCGGTGGGAGCCGGCGGCGCCGGCTCCTGCTGCTGTTCGTAGTCCTGCCGCGCCCAACGCCCCGCCTGCCGCCGTGAGACACGGTTGGACACGGCGGTGGCGGTACCGGCGACGACGGCCGTCCGTGCGACGCCCCGAAGCAGTCCGGGCATGTTCACTCATCTCCCCTGGGTCGGGCCTGAGCCGAGCCGAGTCGGGTGCAGGTCAGGCCACCGTCTCTTCCGTGGCCTCCAGCGCTGCCAGCAGGGCCTGCACGGGGATACGGCCGCTCGCGACGAGCTGCGCCCCGCTGCGCCTGAGCGCGATGGCCAGGGGCGCGGCCCACAGGTTCTCGTACACCAGCACCGCCGCCGAGTTGCCCGGCTCCAGTGCGTTGCCGGCCTCGTCCAGGTCACTCTGGTCCAGCACACCGGCCGAGGCTCCCTCGAAGACGGCCAGATCGACCTCGTCGCCGAGGTCCCGCAGCTCCATCGCGACGACCGAGCCGTCGGTCTCCTTCCGGACGAAGGCGAGGTCGATGATCCGGATGATGGCGCGCTCGGAGAGATCGACCAGCAGGGGGAACGCCTCGCCCGTCATACGGCTGCCGGGGAACTCGATGACCACGTAGTCGACGGGGCCCATCTCTTCGATGCCGTTCATGACCACTCCTCGGGAACGGGGGAAGCGCGGACCGTCCGCCCGTCCGGGTGGCGGCGCCCCCGCGCCGGCGGTCGTCAGCCCTCCCGGCCATTGCAGCACGCGGCGCGGGGCCTCGCATGTTCCGTGTTCCGGGGCCCCCGCGCCCCTGCTTCCGGGGTGCCGCCGGGCGCGCGGGCCCCCACCCTGGTCGCAGGGAAAGGAGCACCGCCATGCCGACCACCGCAGGGGCGCCGACCGCGACCGGGCGCCGGCCGCCGCGCCGCAGTGCCCTCGCGGGACTCTGATGGCACGGGGCGGGCACGGGAAGCGGCGTCCGGAGCCGGGGTGGTGGCAGCGGCGGGTCACCACGCTCGTGGCCCGGGCGAAGTCGATGCACCGACAGGCGGAGACCCGGTTTCCGGTCGTCACCCACCTCGCGGACCGCATGGTGTCCGTGAACATCTTCGACTCCGCCACCCGGCTGGCCGCGCAGTGTTTCCTGACCGCCGTCCCGCTGCTGTTCGTGGTAGCGGCCTACGCTCCGCCGACGTTCAGGCGCCAGCTGGTCAGGTCCGTGCACGCGGTGCTGGGCCTGACCGGTCCCGCCCAGGCCCAGCTGGAGCAGGCGCTCCAGCCGACCACGCAGGATCTCCGGCAGGCCACCGGAGTCATCGGCGGACTCATGGTGCTGCTGTCCGCCACCGCCGTCAGCCGGGCGATGCAGCGGCTGTGCAAACGCGCCTGGGAGATCCCCCGAGCGGGCACCCGTGTCGCCCCCTGGCGCTGGGTGGCCTGGCTCCTCCTGTGGCTCGGGGCGATGCTCCTCCAGGGCCCGATGCGCGGCGGGTTCGGCCTGGGCGCCTGGCTGGGCATCCCCCTCGCCCTGATCCTCCAGGTCGGCCTGTGGTGGTGGACGCAGCATCTGCTGCTCGGCGGCCGGATCGGCTGGAAACCCCTGCTGCCGGGCGCCGTCATCACGGCGGTCGCTCTCGTCGTCCTGACGAGCACCGCGCCGGTCTACATGCCCCGGGCCCTCAACCGGGCCCTGGCCGACTACGGCTCCCTCGGTTCCGTGTTCCTGCTGCTGTCCTGGCTGATCGTGGTCTGTGTCGCGGTCGCCGTCAGCATCAGCGTGGGCGCCGTCGTGGCCCAGGAACCCCTGCTGGCACGCCGCCTGGGCAGCCCGCCGCCCCGGCGGGGCCAGGAGACTTGACGCTGCGGCCCCCTCGTCCATTCGGCCTGCCCAGCGCGCGCAGTCTCCGCCGGGCTGACGCAATGGGGATGTTCAGGCAACCCACCGCGTCGGAGGCCCCGTGACCGAGCCGCCCGCCCCGCAGTCCCCGGGACCGGACCGTGAGCCCGCGGCCCGTGGCGAGGCAGAGGCACGCCGTGACGCGGGCGGAGCCGCCGGCCGGGTCGCCCGCAGCACCGCCTCGGCCGTGCTCATCGTGCTGACCTGCATCCTCGTCCCCGTCGCGCTGCTCGCGACCTGGGTGGAGGACATCGCACTCGACACCGACCGGTATGTCTCCACCGTGGCGCCGCTGGCCATGGACCCCGCCGTGCAGGACGCGGCGGTCCACCGGATCACCGAGGCGGTCGGCGCCCGGGTGGACGGTCCGCAGGTCGCCTCCGACATCGCCGGCTGGCTCCAGTCCCAGGGCCTGCCGCCACGCGCCGCCGACGCGCTCAAAAGACTGGGGCCGCAGATCGACTCCGCCGTGAACGAGGCGGTGACCAAGGTCGCCACCCGGGTGGTCGACAGCGACGCCTTCGAGACGACGTGGCGGTTCGCCAACCGAGAAGCCCACCAGGCCGTCGTGCACGCCCTGACCGGCAAGGGCCGCGGCGCCGTCGGGGTCAGCGACGGCACGGTCACCCTGGACGTCGGTACCGCCGTCGAGCGGGTGAAGAAGGAGCTGGTCGACGCGGGGCTGAAACCCGCTGACAAGATCCCGGACGTGGACAAGCAGATGGTGCTCTTCCAGTCCGACCAGCTCGCCAAGTTCCGCAAGGGCGCCCGCCTGCTCGACATCGTCGGGAACTGGTTCCCCGTCCTCGTCGTGCTCCTCGGCGCCCTGGGGGTGTTCCTCGCCCGACGGCGACGCCGGGCCCTGGCGCGCACCGCCCTGGGCGCCGCCCTCGCCTGCCTGGTGGTGGCGATCGGCCTGGTCGTGGCACGCCGGTACTACCTCGACCACCTGCCGCCCCAGGTGCAGTCCAAGGCCGCCGCGGCCGCCGTCTTCGACACCCTGCTCCGCTTCCTGCGGGTCAGCCTGCGGACGGCCGTCGTGCTGGGCGTCGTCATCGCCCTGGGGGCCTACCTCGTCGGGCCGGGACGGCTGCCCGTGGCCGTCCGGGGCGCCTCCGAGCACACCGCGGACTCCGCCGCCAGGTGGGCGGCCGCTCACCACCTCCGCACCGGGCGTGCCGGCACCTGGGCGCTGGCCTACCGGCGGGGCTTCACCCTCGCCGCACTGCTGGTCGTCGTGCTCGTCTTCGCGCTCTGGAACCACCCGACGGTGCTCACCATTCTGCTGCTGGTCGTCGTCCTGCTCGCCGTCCTCGCCGTCCTCGCGCTGCTGGCGGCCTCCGGCCGCACCGAGAACAGCACGGTACGGCCGGCGCCGGAGCCGCCCGCCGACGCGCCATGACGGGAAGGCGGCAGGGCCGCCGGTCCGGTGCGAACTGCGCAGGGGCACGAAGGCTGCGATTCTGATCGGGTAGAGCGTCTGATCGGGCAGAGCGCCGCCCACAGCCGCATGGACCGTGGTGGTGATCCAGTGGCCAGGAACGAGAACACACGGGGACCGGCCGTCGTGTACGCCGATCCGCTGGGGGAGCCGTTTCTCCGGACACGGTTCGCCCCGCCGGGCCGGCCGGCCACGTTCCTGAGCCGCCCCCGGCTGGTCAAGCATCTCGACCAGGCCCTGGACACCCCGCTGACGATGGTCAACGGCTCGGCCGGGGCGGGCAAGACCCTGCTGGTCGCGGACTGGGCCGCCGGGCTCGGTCAGCCGGTCGCCTGGTTCACCAACGAGGCGGGCGACCAGGGCGCGGGCACGTTCTGGGCCTACGTGCTGCAGGCCCTGCGCGCCGTCGGCGTACCGCTCCCCGCCGACATCGGCTGCCCCGCCGACGCGAGCCGGGTGGACCACAGGCTGCTGGCGCGCCTCGCCGACGAACTGAGCGGCCATGACCGGCCCGCGCTCCTCGTGCTGGACGAGTTCGACCGCCAGAACGACCCCGAGACAGCCGAGCAGCTGGAATTCGTGCTGCACCACTCCGGGCCGGGACTGCGGCTGATCCTCGTCACCCGGACCGAACCGCTGCTGCCGCTGCATCGCTACCGGGCGGCCGCGGCGATGACCGAGATCCGGGACGCCGAACTGGCCTTCACCCCCGACGAGGCGGCCGACCTGCTGGATCTGCACGGCCTGCGGCTTCCGGCCGAGGCCACGCGCGCTCTGGTGGAGCGCACCCGGGGCTGGGCCGCCGGACTGCGCCTGTGCGCCATGGCCGCCCGGGAGAACGAGGATCCCGAGGCGTACCTGAGGGAGTTCGAGGCCGGCCGGAGCACGGTCGCCGACTTCCTGCTCGCCGAGGTGCTGAAACAGCAGACCGCCCGGACGCAGGACCTCCTGCTGCGCGTCAGCGTCGTGGACCGTTTCTGTCCCGAACTGGCGCAGGCGCTCACCGGCCGCGGAGGTCTCGACGAGGTCCTGGCCGGGCTGCACCGGCAGAACGCGTTCGTCGAGGACCTCGGGCACTCCTGGTACCGGCTGCACCCGCTGTTCGGCGAGATCCTCCGCGCCCACCTGCGGGCACGCCATCCGGAGCTGGAGCCGGAGCTGCACCGGCGCGCCGGGCAGTGGCTGCGGGCCTCGGGGGCCCTGCCGGAGGCGCTGGCGCACGGCGCCGCCGCGGGCGACTGGGAGTTCACCGCCCGCGCCTTCGTCGACGACCTGGCGATCGGTCAGCTCTTCTCCGGCCTGCGCGCGGACGACCTCGCCGACCTGTTCGCGCGGATGGGCCCCGAGGTCGCGGGCGCGGCGCCCGACCTGGTGCGGGCGGCCCGCGACCTGTCCGCGCACGATCTGGACGGCGGCCTGACCCACCTGCGCCGCGCCGAGGAGTACCTGAGGGCCGAGGAGCCCGATCCCGCGGTCCGGATGAGCTGTGTCCTGCTGGAGGCCCTGGCGGCCCGGCTGACCGGGTCGCCCTCCCGGGCCGAGAAGGCCGTGGCTGCGGCCGGGGAACTGCGCCACGAGGTCGCGCCCCGGCTGCTGGCCAAGCACCCCGAACTCACCGCCCTCCTGCTCACCCACCTGGGGTCGGCCCGGGTGTGGGCCGGCAGCTTCGAGGACGCGCGGGCCGCGCTGTCCGAGGTGGTCGGCTGCCCGAGCGGCGTCGCGACCGCACTGCCCCGCCAGGACTCCCTCGGACACCTGGCGCTGATCGACTACCTCAACGGCTGGCTCGCCAGGGCCGAGAGCGAGGCGCTGGCGGCCATGACCGAAACGGAACAGTTCGGTCTGCACCGGCCCTTCGGCGCGGATCTCGGACGGCTGGTGCTGGCCGCCGTGGCCGTGGACCGGGACGATCTCGCACAGGCCCAGGCGCTCCTGGACGAGGCGGCCGGGGCCGGGCCCGACGCGCTCGACCCGGTGACGGCGGCGGGCAGGTCCCTCGTGACGGCGCGACTGCTGCTGGCGCGCGGTGACCCCCAGGCCGCCGTGGCGGCCGCCGACCCCGCCGTCCGGGCCGATGTGACCTCCCCGTGGGCCGAGGTCCACACGGCGCTCGTCACCTCCGCCGCCCATCTGGCCGAGGGCCGGCCGGACACCGCCGCGAAGGTCCTCGACGACGTGCCCCACAGCGCCGAGCCGCCGTACGCGGCGGAGATCGCGTGGGCCCAGCTCGCCGCGGGTCAGCGTGACACGGCCATCGACCTGGTCGACCAGGTGCGCACCCGCAGCCGTACCGGCCCGGGGGTGAGCGTCTGCGCCGCGCTGGTGCGCGCCCGCGCCGCCCAGGAGGCCGGGGACGTCGCCACCGCCCGCAAGCTGCTCGCCCGGGCCCTGCTGGAAGCCCGGCAGGAGCGGCTGCGGCGCCCGTTCCTCGAAGCCGGACCGCGGATCCGCCGCCTGCTGGACACCCCGCCGCTGCAGAGTCTGGCCGCGGGCTGGCTCACCCCGGGCGGCCCCGTACCACGGCACGGGCCGGGAGCCCACGAGGAGCGCGGACCGCTCGTCGTCGAGGAGCTGAGCGGACGCGAGCGCGAAGTGCTGCGGCGACTGGGCCAGATGATGTCCACCGAGGAGATCGCCGCCGACCTGTACGTCTCCGTGAACACGGTGAAGACCCATCTCAAGAGCGTCTACCGGAAGCTCGGCGTGAACCGGCGCGGTGACGCGGTACGGCAGGCCCGGGAGCGCGGACTGCTGTGAGCCTGTGTCGGCTGATGCGAGCCTGTGCCGGCCGTACGCCTCGCCTGCAGCGGGTGCGGCGCAGACCGGGCACCTCCGATGCGATGGAGACGGCGTCCGGGCACGCCCGGGCCGCCGCCGACGACGGGCCCGAGCCGGCGCCCCGAGGACTCGGCGAGGTGGAGACGTGGGACATTGGCGCGCACTGATGGTGCTCGGGACGGCCCAGTTCCTGATGGTCCTGGACACGTCCGTCATGAACGTCTCCATCAGCCAACTGGTCGAGGACTTCGACACCGAGGTCACCGCCATCCAGGCCGTCATCACGCTGTACGCGCTGGTCATGGCGGCATTCATGATCATCGGGGGCAGGCTCGGCGACATCCACGGTCGCCGGCGCCTTTTCCTGCTCGGCCTGGTCGTCTACGCGACCGGGTCGGCCCTGACCGCCCTGGCGCCCACCCTGTGGGTCCTCGTGCTCGGCTGGTCCGTCATCGAGGGACTCGGTGCCGCCATGGTCTTGCCGGCCATGGCGGCCCTGGTCGCCGAGGCCTACCGGGGCAGCGACCGTGCGGTCGCCTACGGCGTGATCGGCGGACTGGCCGGTGCCGGCATCGCGGTCGGCCCGCTGCTCGGTGGCTGGGTGACCACGTATCTCACCTGGCGGCTGGTCTTCGCCGGCGAGGTCGTGGTGGTCCTCGCCGTCCTGTGCTGCCACCGGTGGATCACGGAGTCCCCGCGGACCGGACCGCCGCCCCGGCTGGACGCGGTCGGCGCGGTGCTCTCGGCGGCCGGACTGGGGCTGGGCGTGCTCGGGGTGCTGCAGAGCAGCACCTGGGGCTGGGTGCAGCCGCGCAACCCGCCCTTCACCGTCCTCGGCTTCGCGCCCACCCTGTTCGTCGTCGCCGCCGGGGTCGCCGTGCTGGCCCTCTTCGTGCACGCGGAGCGCAGACGCGAGGCCACGGGCGCCGACCCTCTCGTACACCTGTCCCTGTTCGGTGTACCGGCTCTGCGCTCCGGCCTGCTGACCCTGGTGAGCCAGAACCTCATCCTGCTGGGGCTGTTCTTCGCCATCCCGCTGTACCTCCAGGTGGTGCAGGGGTTCGACGCCTTCCAGACCGGACTCCGGCTGCTGCCGGTGTCCCTCACGATGCTGGTCACCTCCCTCACGGCCGCCCGGCTCGGCCGGACCCTGGGACCGCGCCGGGTCGTACGGCTGGCCCTGCTCACGCTGGCAGCGGCCATCGTGTGGCTGCTGGCCACCATCGACCCCCTCATCGACGACGCCCAGTTCGCCGGGGCCATGGCGGTGCTCGGCATCGGCATGGGGCTGCTCGCCTCGCAGCTGGGCAACGTCGTCCAGTCCAGCGTGGGCGAGGCGGCACGCAGCGAGGCCGGCGGCCTGCAGTTCACGGCGCAGAACCTCGGCTCGGCGCTGGGCACCGCGCTCATCGGGTCGATCCTCATCGGCGCGCTCGCGCACGCGTTCACCACGCAGGTGGAGAGCCATCCTCGCCTGTCGGACCGGACCAAGCAGCAGACCGGTGTCGCCCTGGAAGCCGGCATCAGTTTCGTCTCCACCGACCAGGTGCGCTCGGCGGCCGAGGACGCCGGGCTGCCGCCGTCCGAGGTCGACGCCGTCACGGACTCGTACGCCTCGGCACAGCTCGACGGCCTGAAAGCGGCGATCCTCGCCACCGGCGCGATCACCCTCGCGAGCCTCCTCGTCACGCCTCACCTGCCGACCGCGCCGGCCCGCCGTCCGCAGCCGTCGAAGAGCGGCGCACCGGCCGGCGCCGACGAGTGAGTGCGAAAGGGTAACGATGTCCTCGACCGAAGCCGGCACGGCGCGGGAGCGCCGGGCCGAGCGCCGCGCCCACGCCGACTACACGGGTGCCGTGTACGGCTCGATGCTCGCCGCGTCGGTGGTGATCGGTGCCGGCGCCCTGGGCGAGTTCCCCCGCGTGCAGCTGGTGGTCCTGCTGCTGCTCACCGGCCTCGTCTTCTGGATCGGGCACGTGCACGCCCAGCTGTTCGGAGCACGCCTCGCGCAACGGTCCCTGGACGCTCCCACCGTGTTGCGGGTGTGCCGTGAGGAGTGGCCGATCGTCAAGGCGGCCGTCCCGCCGGCCCTCGCCGTCGCGGTGAGCCCGCTGCTGGGCCTGGACGTGGCGGGCACGGTCTGGCTGGCGGTCGCGGTGGCCGTGGCCGGGCAGGTGGGGTGGTCGGCGGCCGGAGCACGGCAGGCGGGGGCCTCCTGGCGGTTGGTGACGGTCAGTGCCGCGATCAATCTGCTGCTCGGCCTCGTGATCATCTCGTTCAAGCTGGCGCTGACGCACTGAGCCGTGACGCACTGAGCCGTGACGCGCTGCCCCGGGTGTCCCTATCACCTGTGCCGGGTGAGGCCGGGTGCCGCCGTGCGGAGCAGGATCGCAAGAAGACCGCAGCAGGCCCGCGGCGGGAGAACGGCACATGCGCTACGAGATCCGTGTCGATGGACTCATGTCGGAGACGCTGACCAAGGCCTTCCCGGAGCTGGAGCACGTCATGATGTCCGGTCAGACGGTGCTGTTCGGCCGCGTCATCGACGAGGCGCACCTGTACGGCCTGCTGGTCCGCTGCCAGTCGCTGGGGCTCAGGGTCGTCGAGCTGCGGCAGCTGCCGGAGTGACCCGGCCCGCACGGCACCGACGCCGCACCCCTCACGGCCCCGCCGCCACGATCCGGCCCGAGCGCGCTGCCTCGCCCAGCGCCTCGAAGTCCCGCTCGTTCTGGTCCGCATAGGCCTGCGCGAAGGCGGACAGCGCCCGGTCGAAGCGGTCGCCGCAGCCCAGGTAGGCGGCGATGGCGACGGGATCCCCGGAGCGGGCGTGGGCCCGGGCCAGGGAGGCTCCGCACACCTGGGCGAACAGGTTCAGCAGATCCGGGTCCATGGTGTCCGGCCGGGCGATGCCCTTCCAGTCGCGCAGCTGGCGCACGTAGAAGTCCCGGTCGCGCCCGTCGAAGCCCACGATGTGCGTCCAGCCCAGGAAGATGTCGCTGGTCGTCTGGATGAGCCGCTGCCCGGCCACCACCCGGCGGCCCTGGTTGTCGTAGCGTTCGCCCTCCGTGTGCGCCGCCAGCACCGACTCCCCGGCCTCCTTGGCCTGGAGCAGCAGGGGATCGTCGTCGTCCCGGCCGAGCAGGAGCACGATCCAGCACCGGGTGCCGACGCTGCCGACGCCCACCACCTTCCGGGCCATGTCCACCAGCCGGAAGTGGCGCAGCAGGTGCTTCCGGTCCGCGGGCAGGGTGCGCGCGTACCCCTCCAGCAGCGTCTGCAGCTCCCTGTCCTCGTCCTCCTCGCCGGCGGCTTCGCCCTGCACGTCCCGCAGCGGGGTGATCAGTGGCGGGTCGGCCGCGATCCGCCGGCCCTCGGGCGTGCGCGCGGTGAGCTGGGCGAAGGCCTGGAGGGAGGTGCGGGTACGGGCCCGCGCGGTCGCCTCGGCCGTACGGCGCCTGCCCGCCTTGTCCATCGCGGAGGCCAGCAGCGCGCGCATCCGGTCGGCGTCGTCCTGCTCGTACCAGATGTCCAGCGTGCGCATGCCCGCGAACTCCCGCATCCGCTCCCGGTAGGCCCGCACACACGTCCGCACCGCGGCGTTCTGATCGCCGACGGGGAAGCCGTTGGCGCGGGCCGCGATGACGAAGCTGGCCGCCAGCCGTTTGACGTCCCACTCGAACGGACCCGGGTAGGTCTCGTCGAAGTCGTTGATGTCGAAGACCAGATGCCGTTCCGGGGAGGCCAGCAGCCGGAAGTTGAGCAGATGGGCGTCGCCGCACAACTGCACCCGCAGCCCGGTGTCGGGCAGCGGGCCGAGGTCCGTCGCCATGACCGCGGCCGCGCCGCGGTAGAAGCGGAACGGCGACTCGAGCATGCGGCCGTAACGGATCGGCACCAACTCGGGCAGCCGCGTGGCCGACTGGCCCTCCAGGATGTCGATCACGTCCGGCCGGCCGGACGCGGGCTCGAACGCACCGTGGCTCGAACGCGGGACCCGCGTACGGACGTTCCTGCCGAAGGCCGCCCGGTCGGCCAGCGGCGAAGAGACGGTGGCGGCGCTCGGTACGGTCATGACTCACGCTCCTGGTCCGGCGGCCTGCCGCCCGCTCCCGGATCCGGCACCCGCGGGGCGTGGCGGACCTGGGGCCGTCGCTGCCCGTGAACCCCACCCCACCGCCCCGCCCCGACGGAGGGATCACCCGTGGTGGGTGATCCCGCCACCGGCCGTGCGCGGGACTCTGTCCCGGTGAGGGGTGCGCACGCCGCCCCGCCGGCGGTCCGGAGGCGACCCGTTCGATCACGCGAGGAGGAGCCATGACCGAGTCGCGTGGTCCGGCACCGCGTACCGGACCGCCGCACGTGACCGAGGGGGCAGCAAGCGGACCCGCGGACGCCGTCACGGCGCTCGCCCGGTCCTGGACCTGGATCCTCGGGTCGGCCGTCGTGACGCTGGTACCGGGTGTGCTGATCCTGGTCTGGCCGGACGAGACGCTGCACGTCCTGGCCGTTGTCATCGGCCTGTACCTGCTCCTCGCCGGCGCGTTCCGGTTCGTCTCGGCCTTCGCCCGGGAGGGACACGGCGAACGGTTCGCCGGAGTGCTGATCGCGGTGCTGTTCGTGCTGGCCGGCGTGCTCTGCCTGCGCAACCCGCTGCAGACCATCACCGCGCTGTCGCTGATCGTCGGGCTGGCCTGGCTGGTGTCCGGCATCCTCACCCTCTACACGGCGATCGCCGCCGAGGACCTCCCGCACCGCGGTGTCGTCCTGTGCGTCGGCGTGCTCGGCATAGTCGCCGGGATCGTGGTGCTGGCGCTGCCCACCGAGTCGGCGCGGGTGCTGACCCGGCTGCTCGGTCTGTGGCTCGTGCTGCTGGGCCTGGGCGAGCTGATGCTCGCCTTCGCCTGGCGGCACGCTCTGCGCAAGAGCGGCCTGCCGCCGGACACTACCGGCCCCGCGGAGTGAGCCGGTGGGCCGCGCCGCCGCCCGCCGTCATGACCCGGCCTCGATCACGCGTCATGGCCCCGCCACGATCACCCGCCTCGGGTGAGGACGCACCCGCCTCGCCGTGTGCACGCTGAAAACGGCAGAGACGGGCTTGCCGGGCTCGACGGGCCGGTGCCCCGGAACGGAGGAGAGAAATGAGCGCGCAGACCTACCTCGCGTACGACTATCCACTGCTGAGCGCCTTCTGGACCATGCTCTGGTTCTTCCTGTGGATCCTGTGGTTCGTCCTGTTGTTCCGGGTCATCGTCGACATCTTCCGTGACGACGACATGAGCGGCTGGGGCAAGGCCGGCTGGTTGGTCTTCGTGCTCGTGGTGCCCTTCCTGGGCGTCCTCGTCTACGTGATCGCCCGCGGCAAGGGCATGGGCAAGCGGGAGGTGGCGCAGGCACGCGCCCAGCAGGAGGCCTTCGACTCCTACGTCCGGGAGGCCGCGAAGGGGACCGCCCCGACCAGCAGCGCCGACGAACTGGCCAAGCTCTCCGAGATCCGGGCCCGCGGCGACATCACCGAAGACGAGTTCCGCCGGGCGAAGGAGCTGGTCCTGAGCGGCGCCGGAGCGGCGCAGCGCCCTGCCGGCACGCCCACCACGCCCGGGCACTGAGCACGACCCACGGATACGAATCGAGGCAGTCGCATGTCCGCAAATCCCACCCGTGCGCACACGCACACCGCCAAACAGCAGTGGGCCTACGGCCTGACGGCCTTCGCGGGCGTCATGCTCCTGATCGCCGGGCTGCTCAGTCTGTTCCGGGGCATCATGGCGATCGCCCAGGACGACGTCTTCGTCACGACGCCCAACTACGTCTTCAAGTTCGACCTCACCAGCTGGGGCTGGATCCACCTGGCCCTGGGCGTGGTCGCCGTGGTCGTCAGCTTCGGCCTGTTCGGGCCGTCGACGTGGGGACGCGTCGGAGGCGTGGCCATCGCCGGGCTGGTCATCATCGCCAACTTCCTCTCCCTGCCGTACTACCCGGTCTGGTCGGTCGTCATGATCGCGCTGTCCGCCTTCATCATCTGGGCCCTGTGCGTGGTCCCGGGGGAGAAGTCCGCCGCGGGCTCGTAGAACCCTGCCGCAGCAGAACACCGGCACGGGCCTGTCCGTGAAAGACCCCGCGGACGGGCCCGGTCGCAGCAGAACACATGGACCTGCGCAGCCCCGGGAGAGCACATGGAGCGGTATCCGCCCATCGCAGAGCACGGCATGGTCGGCGATCTCCAGACGGCGGCCCTGGTGTCGTCGGACGGAACGGTCGACTGGTGGTGCACACCCCGCTTCGACTCGCCCAGCGTCTTCGCCTCGCTCCTCGACAGTGAGCGGGGCGGCCACTGCCGGCTCGCGGCGGAGCACCCGGACGGGAACGGGATTTCGGTCCGGCAGTTGTACCTGTCCGACACGGCCGTCCTGATCACCCGGTTCATGGGACCCGGCGGCGTCGGCGAGGTCGCCGACTTCATGCCCCCCGTCGACTCACCGATGCCCACCGACCGGCACCGTCTGATCAGGGTCGCCCGGGTCGTGCGGGGCCGGCTGCCCTTCACCTTCGCCTGCCGGCCGCGCTTCGACTACGGGCGCGCCCCGCACACGCTCCGGCTCACCGACGACCACGCGGCCGTCCTGTGCGGCCCGGGCACGAACCTGCACGTCCAGTCCACCACCGGGGTCCCGCTGCGGGCCGAAGGCGACGACGTCACCGCCCGTTTCACCCTCTCCGCCGGACAGGCCGCCGCCTTCGTCCTGACCAGCGCGGCCGAGGGCGCCCCGCCCCCGCCCGCGCCGCTCCTGCAGGGGATCGCCGAGGACGTGGACGAGTGTCGCCTCTTCTGGCTGTCCTGGCTGCGCTCCTGCACCTACCGCGGACGCTGGCAGGACATGGTGAACCGGTCGGCGATCACCCTCAAGCTGCTCACCTACGCGCCGACGGGGGCACCCGTCGCCGCGGCCACCATGGGACTGCCCGAGCAGGTCGGCGGAGAGCGCAACTGGGACTACCGCTACACCTGGATCCGGGACGCCTCGCTGTCCGTGGGCGCCCTGATCGATCTGGGCTTCGAGACGGAGGCGTACACCTTCCGCCGCTGGCTGCGCGAGCGGGTCGAGGCCGGCGGCACCGCCTCGGGCGATCCGTTGCAGATCATGTACCGGGTGGACGGCGACCCTCATCTGACCGAGGAGATCCTCGACCACCTGGAGGGCTACCGGGGCTCGCGGCCGGTGCGGGCGGGCAACGCGGCCGCCGACCAGCTCCAGCTCGACATCTACGGCGAGGCCTCGGACGCGCTGGCAGTCGGTGGGGACATCGGCGCGGTCCGCGGCTGGACGGCGCTCAGCGGCGTACTGGACTGGCTGACCGACCACTGGGACCGGCCGGACGAGGGCATCTGGGAGACCCGGGGCGGCCGGCAGAACTTCACCTACAGCCGGCTGATGACCTGGGTGGCGTTCGACCGGGGCGTCCGCGCGGCCACCCGGTTCTCCCGTCCGGGCGACGTCCGCCGCTGGACGGAGGCTCGGGACACCGTCTTCCACCAGATCGTCCAACGGGGCTGGCACGAGAAACGGCAGGCCTACGTGCAGCATTTCGACACGGACGTCCTGGACGCCTCGCTGCTGCTCATGCCCCGGGTCGGCTTCCTCTCCCCGCACGACCCGGACTGGATCAGCACCCTCGACGCCATGGACGCGGAGCTGGTCAGCGACAGCCTGGTCTACCGGTACGACCCGGCGGCCTCACCGGACGGACTGCGCGGCTCCGAAGGCACGTTCAACCTGTGCAGCTTCCTCTACGTCGAGGCACTCGCCCGCACCGGCCGGCTCCTCCAGGCCCGGCACGCCTTCGACAAGATGCTCACCTACGCCAACCACGTCGGACTGTTCGCCGAGGAGATCGGCCCCTCGGGAGAGCAACTCGGCAACTTCCCGCAGGCGTTCACCCATCTCTCCCTGGTCACCGCTGCCATGGCACTCGACGAGGAGCTGGGCCGGACCACGAACAGAGCCGACGCGGGCAGAACCCGGAGCCTCGCCGTCCTCGGCCTCACGGCGCCCCCCGAAAGCGCGGACGGAGGCACCGGGGGTGGCTGACCGAGCAGGGCCGACGCAGGCGCCGCCGGAGCGGCGGCGGGTCCTGGCCGCGCTGGCCCTCGCCCAGTTCATCTGCAGCTTCGCCGGCTCCAACATGAACGTGATGATCAACGACATCAGCAGGGACCTGGACACCACCGTCCAGGGCGTCCAAGTGGCCATCACCGTCTTCCTGCTGGTCATGGCCGCGCTGATGATCCCCGGAGGCAAGCTCACCGATCGCTACGGCCGCAAGCGGTGCTTCGTCGTCGGTCTCGTCGTCTACGCCGTCGGCGCGCTCCTGAGCGCGGCGGCACCGGGACTCGGTGTCCTCATCCTGGGCAACTCGATCCTGGAGGGAATCGGCACCGCCCTGCTCATCCCGCCCGTCTACATCCTCACCACGCTGCTCCACCCGGACCTGACCTCCCGCGCCCGGGCGTTCGGGATCATCATGGCGCTGGGCGGCGTCGGTGCCGCCGCGGGACCGCTCATCGGCGGGCTCATCACCACCGCCATCAGCTGGCGCGCGGCCTTCGTCTTCCAGGCGCTGGTCATCGCACTGATCGTCTGGCTGAGCCGGGGCATCGAGGACCCCCTGCCCCCGGACCCGACCCGCACCTTCGACACCTCCGGAGCGGTCCTGTCCGCGGCGGGCCTGGTCCTGGTCGTCATGGGCATCCTGGCGGCGGACAACAACGTCTGGCTGATGATCGCCCTCATCGTCCTCGGCGTCCTCGTCCTCGGCTGGTTCTTCCGCTCGGCGTGTGCCAAGGAGCGGGCGGGCCAGGAACCGCTCCTCTCGCTCGGTCTGTTCCGCAACCGCACGTCCAACTTCGGCCTGGTCACCCAGAACGTCCAGTGGCTGCTGCTCATGGGCACGTCCTTCACGGTGGCCGCCTACCTCCAGGTGGTCCGCGGCTACGACGCCATCCAGACCGGAGTGATCTTCACGGCGGCCACGCTCGGCCTGCTCGCGACGTCGCTGTCCGCCGAGGCCCTGGCACGGCGACGGTCCCAGCGGACGCTGATCATGACCGGCTTCGTGCTCTCCGTCGCGGGTGTGGCGGTGCTGGTCGGTCTGGTCGGCAGCTTCTCCACGGCCTGGGCCTTCGTTCCCGGACTCCTGCTCATCGGGCTCGGCCTGGGCGTGATGCTGACCCCGTCGGTGAACGTCGTCCAGTCGAGCTTCCCCGAGGACCAGCAGGGCGAGATCTCCGGCCTGTCCCGCAGCGTGTCCAACCTCGGTTCGTCCTTCGGTACCGCGATCGCCGGCACCATCCTGGTCTCCGGACTCACCCAGGGCGCCTACGCCGCCGCGATGATCACGCTGGCGGTGATCGGCCTCGGCGGCCTCGCCGCGGCGGCACTCCTGCCGGGCCGACCGAGCCGCACGGCGAGCCACGCCACACCCGCCGCCGAGCCGGACAGGTCCTAGCCGGCCGGTCCCTGCCCGGACGCTCCCCCCTGTCCCACGGCACCCACGGTCCGCGTGACATCATCGGCCGAGGTCAGGACCGAAGCCGTGAGGAGCACGATGAACCCCGTCGTCACCGCCCCGCCCGCGGTCGGCGCCTCGCTGCTGGACGACTTCTCCCTGGAGATGACCGGCAAGGACGTGCCGAAGCTGGAGGAGGCCCACGCCGCCATCCCCCGGGGCACCCGGATCAACGTCACCTTCCTCGGCAACGAGGACCTCGGCATGCGGCTGGCCGCCGCCCGCTCCGTCAAACGGCTCGGCTTCGTGCCCGTCCCGCACATCTCCGCCCGCCGGCTGCCCTCCCGGCGGGACCTGGAGGAGTTCCTGGCCGGCCTCGCCTGCGACGGCACCGCCGACAACGTCTTCGTCGTCGGCGGCGACCCCGCCCGCCCCGAGGGCCCGTTCGAGGACGCCCTCGCCGTCATCCGCACCGGACTGCTCCAGCACCACGGCGTACGGCACGTCGGCATCAGCGGCTATCCGGAGGGCCACCCGGCGATCGCCGAGCACTCCCTGTGGTCGGCGCTCAGCGACAAGAGCGCGGTGCTCGGGGCGCAGCGGATCGCCGGCGACGTCATCACCCAGTTCGGCTTCGACGCCGACGCGGTGCTCCGCTGGGTGGAGGCCGTCCGTGCCAGGGGCGTCGGACTGCCGATCCGCATCGGCGTCCCCGGCCCGGCCGGTGTCCGCCGCCTGGTGACCTACGCCACCCGCTTCGGCGTCGGCACCAGCGCCTCCATAGCCCGCAAGTACGGCTTCTCGCTGACCAACCTCATGGGCACGGCCGGCCCCGACCGCTTCCTGCACGCGCTCGCCCAGGGATACGACCCCGCGCGGCACGGCGAGCTGAAGGTGCACTTCTACACCTTCGGAGGCCTGCGGGCCACCTCGGAGTGGATCGCCCGCTTCCGCCGGGGAGACCGGGAGGACTGACGCCCTCCTGTTCGGTATTTCGGTCGTCCGCCGGTGAGTCGATGGCCATATCCGATCGGTGGGCACATGGCGCGGCCACCGCCCGCCCTGGACGCGTCGTCACTGCTCGTCGCTCTTGCGCTGCTCATGCCAGGGCTCTATAACGTCTCCAGCAGGTATCGGCGGGGATGGCCGGAAATGGCAGTTGCCGCCGACCAGGGGGGATCCTCGGCTCCGCCGCGATCGGCATCAGCGCCCGCAGACCGACGGAGACCGAACCATGACCGACGACGCCTATCGTGCTGCCCTGACCCGCCTCGCCGTCGACCCGGACTTCCGGGTCCAACTGGACGGCGACACCGACGAGGTGGCACGAAGACTCGGCCTGACACCCGCGCAGGTCGCCGAACTCCGCTCCCTCCGTGTCGAGTCCGGCACCGACGGGGGACCGGCCGCACTCGACCCACGGCTGTCCAAGTCGTCCCTGTTCTTCGGCGGCGCGGCGCATGCGCTGGCGCAGCACGACGCCATGGCCGACCACAACGTTCCCACGGACCACATCTCCGCGGCGACGCACGACGTCTCCACGTCCCACGACGCTGCCACGGCCCACGCCGTCCCGGCGGACCAGTTGTCCGCCGACCATTCGTCCGGCCTGTCGGGTCCCACCGAGAGCGCAGAGGGCGTCGGCGGCCTCGAGGATTCCTCGACCGGCTCCCACAGCCTGCTCGGCGGCCCACTGCTGGACCGGTCTCCGGCCGAAGCGGCGGGAGGACCGGGCGCGTTCGGCGACTTCGGTGACTCCGGGGGGATCGGTGGGCAGCTCGGCGGGGCTGCGGAGGGAGGCTTCGGTGACTTCGGAGACTTCGGCGTAGGGGGCGACGGCGGGTTCGGCGGGACCGATGGCGGCTTCGGCGGCTTCGGCGACGGTGTCGATGGCGGGTTCGGTGGTGCCGACGGCGGTTTCGGCGGTGGGGCCGAGGGCGGTCTCGGTGATGGCGGACTGGGTGCCGGCGGTTTCGGTGACGGCGGTGTCGGTTCCGGCGGATTCGGTGACCTTGGTGGGCACGGCGGGTTCGGCGGCGCCGGTGGCGACGGCGGCTTCGGCGGTGTAAGTGGGGAAGGCGGCGGGGACGCCGGTCATTTCGGTCACGGAGGCATCTACGACCGCGACGGCGGTGACGGCGGTGGTGACAGTGGCGGTGGCGAAGGCGGTGGTGAGGGCGGCGGCGGAGCCGGAGACGGTGGCTCCGGTCATGGCGGCTCCGGTGGTGGCGGTGAAGAGGGTGGCGGTGGCGAAGGTGGCGGCCACGGCGGCTCCGGCGGTGGCGGGGGCGGTGGCGGTGGCGGTGAAGAGGGTGGCGGCCACGGCGGTGGTGACGGCGGCGAAGGTGGCGGCCACGGCGGCGGTGGCGGCGGTGAAGGCGGCGGCGGTGGCGGCGAGGACGGCGGCGGCCACGGTCACGAGGGCGGCTCCGGCGGTCACGGCGGAGGAGAAGGAGGCGGAGGAGGCGGAGGCAGCGAGGAGAACGGCAACCGTCCCTCCGGCGGCGGCGGAGGAGGCAGCGAGGAGAACGGCAACCGTCCCTCCGGCGGCGGCGAGAACGGCAACCGACCCTCCGGCGGCGGCGAACCGGGCGGCGGCGAGAACGGCGGCCGCGGCCGTGCAACCATCGGCGGTGGCTCCGAGACCGTGCGCGGCGGTGTGAACCTCCCCGGTGCCCTCGGCACCGGCGGCGCGGCCACCCACCTGTCGCCCTCCGCCCCCGACGCGGACGGCGGCTTCAACGGCGGTACGTTCCTCAGCGGTTCCGGCGGAGGCTGAGCCACCGCATGCTCTGCCACGTCTGCCGCGTCCACGTGCGGCGCGACTTCCCGTACTGCCTGCACTGCGGCACCCCGCGCCGGGGTGCCGCACCGACCTCGTACGCCGCGCCCCAGCTGCGCGGCCTCGACGCCCCGACGCTCCTCGTCGCGCTGACCGCCCCGGTCACCACGCTGGGCCGGGGCGAGGACAACGACGTCGTCCTGTCCGACGGGAGCGTCTCGCGCAGTCACGCCCGCATCGTCCGCGACGCCGACGGCTTCCGGATCGAGGACCTGGACTCCTTCAACGGCACCGCGGTCGCCGGCGTCGACCTGCACGGCGGCGCCGCCCGGTTGGCCGACGGCACCGAGCTGTCCGTGGGCGACGTACGCCTGGTGTTCGAGCAGCCCCGCGACGCCCGGATCGGGTCCCGCACGATGGTGGTCGGCACCCAGCTGACCCACCTGCCCACCGCCGGACAGGAGGAGGCCCCGGAGGCAGGCGGCCCGCTCACCGCGCGCCCCCGCCGCCGTTCCGGCTGGGCCCTCAAGCAGATCCCCACCGAACGCGGTGCACCTCGCTGGGTGCTCAGCAGCACCCGCACCGGCCGCTATCTGGAACTGGACGAGCGCCAGGTCTTCCTCTGGCACGCCGCCGACGGCGAGAACACCGTACGGGACCTGCTCTTCGCGTACGCCGAGCGGTACGGCGAACTCGCCCTGCCCCGCATCGAGTCCGCGCTGTCCGCGTTCGCCGACGCGGGGCTGCTGCGCGGCCTTCCGGGCCGGCCCGAGCAGGAGCGGCCGCGGGGCTGGCGCCGGGCGGCCCGCGCGGTGTACCGGGCGCTGCTGAAGCTGGAGGTGTCCGTCCCCGGCCTCGACCGGCTGGTGACCCGGCTCTACCAGGCCTTCGGCTGGCGGCTGTTCACCCGGACCGGCGTGCTCCTCGCCTGGCTCTCGGTCGCCGGCGGGCTCGTCGCGTTCCTCGCCGCCCAGGGCCGTCACCACCTGCTGGACTTCGGCGGTGCGGGCGTGTGGGGCCCGGTCCTGCTGGCCGCCGGATACGTGACCGCGCTGCTCGTCCACGAGCTGACGCACGCGCTGGCCGTGAAGTCGTACGGCCGCAAGGTCCGGCGCGGCGGGTTCCTGCTGATGATGGGCATGCCGTTCGCGTTCGTGGACACCAGTGACATGTGGTTCGGCTCGCGCCGGTCGCGGGTCGTGGTGGCCCTGTCCGGACCGCTGTCCACGGCGGCGCTGGCCGGCTGGTGCGCCACGGGCGCGGCCCTCCTGCCCGCGGGATCCGCCTCGGCCGTCCTCTACCACCTGGCCTTCGGCCTCTATCTGAACACCCTCTACAACTTCAACCCGCTGATGCCGCTGGACGGTTACCAGGCGCTGACCGACGCCCTGCGCGTGCCCCGGCTGCGCGAGGAGGCCGGCGCCTACTTCCGCACGGGCCTGTGGCGCGACCTGCGCGCAGGCAAGCGGCCCGGCCCCCGCCAGACGGGCATGGCCGCCTACGGCCTCGCGGTCGTCGTCGGCACCTACGGCTTGCTCGCCCTCGCCCTGCTGGCCTGGCGCTCCCGGATCGGCGACCTGCTCGCGGGCCGGCTGGCCGAGCCGTGGACCACGGTGATCGAGGCGGCCGTCGTCGCCCTGGTCGCGTTCCCGGTGTGGACCGCCCCCGTGCGCTGGCTGCTGCGCAGGATCCGGCGCCGGCGGGACACGAAGGACCTGCCACCGCAGGATGGCGGGTTCACCACGCCCGTGGAGGGGGCGGCATGACCCAGGACGACCACACCGAGGGCGGCTGGGCCGTCCCCGGCCACGAGACCGTCCGCACGCTCGGCGAGGGAGCCGGCGGCCGGGTCGTCCTCGCCCGGCACACCGCGACCGGCGTGCCCGTCGCGATCAAATACCTGAGCGAACTCCTCCGCACGGACCGGGAGTTCCTGGCCCGCTTCCGGGCCGAGGCCCGGCTGCTCGGCGAGCTGCGGCACCCGTGCGTGGTGCGGCTGTACGAGTACGTCGAGGCACGCGCCGGCGCCGCGATCGTGATGGAGGCGGTGGACGGCGTCAGCCTGCGGCACCTGCTGCGCCGGCACGGGGCCACCGGCCCCGAGGCCGCGCTCGTCCTGCTCAAGGGCTCCCTGCTCGGGCTCGGCGCGGCCCACACGGCCGGGGTGGTGCACCGCGACTACAAGCCGGAGAACGTCCTGGTCCGCGCCGACGGCACCAGCGCCCTCGCCGACTTCGGTATCGCGGTGCGCAGCGGCCGGGAGGCCGAGGCCGCGGGCACACCTGCCTACATGGCGCCCGAGCAGTGGAACGGCGAGCCCGCCGGCCCGGCCGCCGACGTCTACGCGGCCTCCGTGGTGTTCTACGAGTGCCTGACCGGACGGCGGCCCTTCCCCGGTGACGACGTGACCGCGCTGCGCCTCCAGCACCTGCGCGCACCGGCCCCGCTGGACGACGTACCCGGGCCGGTGCGCGGGCTGCTGCGCGCGGGCCTGGCGAAGGACCCGGCCGACCGGCCCGGCGTCGAGGCGTTCCTCGCCGACCTGGAACGCGCCGCCACCGAGGGCTACGGCGCCGGCTGGGAGGAGCGCGGCCGCAGCCGGCTGGCCGAACTCGCCGCACTGCTCGCCCTGTTGTTCCCCTTCACCACGACGGCGACGCTCGACGGCTCGGCCGGTGCGCTGACCCTGCTGGGCCGGCTGAAGCGCGGGGGATGGAGGGCGGCGACCGGCGGTGTGGCCGCGCTGGTGGTCGTCGCGGGCGGAGCGACGTACGCGACGGGTCGCCCGCACGACACATCGACGACGGCGGCGACCTCGACGCCGTCACCGGTCGACTCGTCCATGACGCCGGCCACTTCACCCTCCCTGTCCGTCACGCCCGGCACCGCCCCGCCCACGACCGACGCCTCGCCCTCCGCCACCCCCGTGGACAGCCCTTCGTCCTCGTCCTCACCCACGCCGTCCACGGAGGCGACCGCACCGGCCGGGACACCCACCGCCACCGTGTCCCCCGACCCGGCAACCCCCGGCACGGTCACGATCACCATCGGCTCCTGGCAGCGCGGGCAGAGACCGGGCACGCTCGTCGCGGCGGTGACGGTCGTGACGACGGGCACCGGTCCGCTGACCGTCACCGCGAACTACTACGTCGACACACCGGCCGACCCGTACGGCTCCCAGGCCCGGCCCCTGTCCGGGAGCACGCGGTACGACCTGACCTTCGAGGCCGACTTCTCCAACCACCCCTGCCGGGGGACCTGGAACGTCACGCTCAGCAGCGACCCGGCGGCCGCTGACGGACCCCAGACGGCGTCCCTGGACGCACCGCCGTGCTGAACACCGTCCGACCAGAACGGATCGACATGACGACAGCCACCACAGTGGCCGGCCGGCCCCTGTCCGGCTGGTCACGGGACACCCGCTTCGGCACCTGGCACGCCCTGCTGCCCGCCCGCTCCGGCGAGCCGGTGCTCGGTGCGTTGCGCATCGACCCGGCCCTGCTCGGGCCTTCGGGCACGCGCGAGCGGCTGGCGGCCGTGGTGCTCGCCACGGCAAGGCTCCGGCTGCCCGGACTGCTCGGCACGGTCGATCTCGTGGCCGAGGCCGACGAGGTGTGGCTGCTCACGGCCCGGCCGCCGGCCCCCGTGCTCGCCGACGTCCTGTCCGCCGGCGGCACCCGCCCGGACGCGGGCAGCGCGGCGAGCATTCTCAACGAGACCGCACAGACCCTGCTGGCCCTGCACTCGGCAGGCCTGGCCCACGGCTCCCTCGACGCGGACACCGTGGTCCTCGCCCCGGACGGTGTCGCGCTGCTCGCCGAGGGGGCGCTGAGCACGGTGCTCGGTGACGCGCTGCACGCTCCCCGTCGGGCGGCGGACACGGACGCTGCGGCCGTACCGCTTCCGGGCGATGCGCTGCAGGTTCCGGGTGATGCGCAGGACGGTTCGGGTGATGCGCCGCGCGCCGACCGCAGGTCGGCCGACACCGCCGCCTGGGCCGCCCTGGCCCGCACCCTGGGCGCCGCCTGGACGATGCCCGGACCCCCCGCCGCGGACCTGTTCGCCCGCTGTGCCACCACCGCCGAGACCGAGGGGCTGGCGGCGGCCCGAGCCACGCTCGTGGCCGGGCGCGAGGCGCTCCCGGCGGACTTCCTGCGCCGTACGGCACTGCGTGCGGCGGCCGCCGCGTCGGCGCCGGAGTTCACCGCACCACCGCCGTCACCGGCACACTCCGCAGCTGCACCCTCCGATCACCCTGCTCACGTGGGGGAGGACGGCCACCCGGCACCGGCCTCAGCGGTCACCACGCCGGATCCGGCGCCCGACCGGACCCCCTTCGCGACAGCCCCTGCCGATTCCGAGAGCCCGGCCCGGCGAGCCACCGCACCTCACCCACCGGCCGCCGCCGACCAGCCCACCACGGTCGGTCGTGCCCGCCCCTCCGCCGCCCCGGACACCCGGGCCACCGTGCTCGGCAGGCGCAACCGTGGCGCCACGCCCCTGGTACCCGCCGGGGAGGAATCCGACGAGGTCCTGCTCCGGTTCGGACCCGGGGTTCCCGCCGACGAGCAGGACGTCCTGCGCGCCCGGTGGCACACCGGCGCGGCGGTACCCGCGGCGCAGCGACCGCGCCGAGGACGCCGGGGCCGGCTCGTCACCACCGCCTTCCTGGCGATCGCCGCCGTCCTGCTCTGGCTGCTGCTGCGACCGGATCCCGCCCCGGCGGTCGTAGCCGTCCGGGTCCAGGCGCCCGCAGGGCCGTTGCACTGCGGTCAGACCGCCGACCTGGTCGGCGTGGTCACCACCGACGGCCACGGCGGCCCGGTCACGTACCGGTGGCTGCGCGGGGGCGGCCAGGAGTCGGGCGAGCTGGTTCGCACCGCCCGCCGGGGTGAGCGCCAGGTCCGGGTGCATCTACGGTGGACGGTCCGCGGTCCCGGCCGCTTCCGGGGGACCGCCCGGCTGCTGATCGGACACCGGCCGGCCCCGATGGAGGCCCGGGCGAGCTTCACCTACGTCTGCCCCTGAGCACCGCCGGGTCCCTGGCCACCGCCAGGTACGTGTCGGATTCTCGCCAGCGGGCGCCTCCCGCGATGGTCGATCCTGGACGCATGCAGACAGGGATGCACTTCGACCGGGAGCACTGCGTGCGCGCGGTGCAGTCCAAGGACGCGCGGTTCGACGGCTGGTTCTACACGGCCGTTCTGACCACCCGTATCTACTGCCGGCCCAGCTGCCCGGTGGTCCCGCCCAAGCCGGAGAACATGACCTTCTACCCGAGCGCTGCCGCCTGCCAGCAGGCCGGCTTCCGGGCCTGCAAGCGCTGTCGCCCCGACACCAGCCCCGGCTCCCCGGAGTGGAACCTGCGCGCCGACCTGGTGGCCCGGGCCATGCGGCTGATCGCCGACGGCGTCGTGGACCGCGAGGGCGTGCCCGGTCTCGCCGCCAGGCTCGGCTACAGCACCCGGCAGGTGGAACGGCAGCTGCTCGCCGAGCTGGGCGCGGGCCCCCTCGCGCTGGCCCGCGCCCAGCGCGCCCAGACCGCGCGGCTGCTGGTCGAGACGACCCCGCTGCCGATGGCGGAGATCGCCTTCGCGGCCGGCTTCTCCTCGATCCGCACCTTCAACGACACCGTCCGCGAGGTCTTCGCCCTCTCCCCGAGCGAACTGCGCGCCCGGGTGCCGAAGAACAGTGCCGCGAGCACGCCCGGGACCCTCGCGCTGCGACTGCCGTTCCGCGCCCCGCTCAACCCCGACAACCTCTTCGGCCACCTGGCCGCCACGGCCGTACCGGGCGTGGAGGAGTGGCGGGACGGCGCCTACCGGCGCACGCTGCGGCTGCCGTACGGGCACGGGATCGTCGCGCTCGCCCCGCGCCCCGACCACATCGCCTGCCGGCTCACCCTGAGCGACCTGCGCGATCTGACCGTGGCCATCAGCCGCTGCCGGCGCATGCTCGACCTGGACGCCGACCCGGTCGCCGTGGACGACCGGCTGCGCGCGGACCCGGTGCTCGCGCCGCTCGTGGACCGGGCGCCGGGCCGCCGGGTGCCGCGCACGGTGGACGAGGCCGAGTTCGCGGTCCGGGCGGTGCTCGGCCAGCAGGTCTCCACGGCCGCCGCCCGCACCCACGCGGCCCGCCTGGTCACCGCCCACGGCAAGCCCCTGGACGACCCCGAGGGCGGCCTCACTCACCTCTTCCCGTCCCCCGACGCGCTGGCCGCCGTGGACCCCGAGACCCTGGCCATGCCCCGCACCCGGCGCACCACCTTCACCACCCTCGTCCGTCAACTCGCCGACGGCACACTCCACTTGGGGGTGGAATCCGACTGGGCGGAAGCCCGCGCACGGCTGCTCGGTCTGCCCGGGTTCGGACCCTGGACGGTCGACGTCATCGCCATGCGGGCCCTCGGCGACCCCGACGCCTTCCTCCCCACCGACCTCGGAATCCGGCGCGCCGCCCAGGAGCTGGGCCTGCCCGGCACCCCGGCCGCGCTCACCGCCCGGGCCGAGGCCTGGCGCCCCTGGCGGGCCTACGCGGTGCAGTACCTGTGGGCGACCGACAGCCACCCGATCAACTTCCTTCCCGTGTAAGGATCTTCTCGATGAAGCAGCACACCGTCATCGACAGCCCCTACGGCCCCCTCACCCTCGTCGCCGACGACGGCGTCCTGTGCGGTCTCTACATGACCGACCAGCGCCACCGCCCGCCGGAGGAAAGCTTCGGCGGCCTCGACGACACCCCCTTCGCCGAGGCCGAGGAACAGCTGTCGGCCTACTTCGCGGGAGAGTCGAAGGAGTTCACTCTCGAACTCCGCCTCGACGGCACCCCGTTCCAGCGCAGCGTCTGGGACCAGCTGATCCGCATCCCGTACGGCGAGACCCGCTCCTACGGCGAACTCGCCGACGCGCTCGGCAACCCCAAGGCGTCCCGCGCCGTCGGCCTCGCCAACGGAAAGAACCCGGTCGGCATCATCGTGCCCTGCCACCGGGTCGTCGGAGCGGGCGGCGGCCTCACCGGATACGGCGGCGGCCTGGACCGCAAGCGCCGGCTGCTGGACTTCGAGCGCGGGACGGCCCTGTTCTAGCCGCCGCTGCAGCCCCGCAGCCATGTCTGTTCCAAACATGCCACAAACGCGCTGCCACCAGCCCCGCAGTCACCCCGGCCCGATCTCCATGCGTAAGGTCTTGGGAATTCGCCTGCCCTTCCCAGGAGGTTTCCATGGACTTCAACTCCGGTATGTCCCCCACCCGTCGGGGACTTCTGCGCACCGGCGCGGGCGCCTCACTCGCCGCGCTCGGTCTCGGACTCGGTGCCCAGAGCGCGTCGGCGGCGGTGACCGCGACCAAGCGTTTCGACCTGTCCAAGCCCTCCTACGACCTGTTCCGCAACAAGGTGCTGCACAGCAAGCGGGTCCAGCAGAGCTTTGCCTTCGACTCCGCCAACAAGCGCCTCTTCGTGGCCGCCAAGCGGTCCGGGAGCCCGGAGTCGGCCGGTGACCTGTGCATCAGCCAGCTCGACTTCCACGGCAACTACAAGTCGTACATGCACCTCAACGGCTTCGGCCACGGCGTCTCCTTCGGCGTCGTCGCGAGCGGCGGCAGCAGCTGGCTGTGGATCGAGTGCGACACGAACAGGCACGGCTACGGCACCAAGCTGGCTTTCGTCAAGTACCAGGCGGGCAAGACCCTCGACTCGTCGTCCACCACCTTCGGCAGGTTCCGGCCGGTCTCCGGTGCCTCGGAGTACACCTGTTCCATCGACCCGGTGTACAACCGCATGATCGTCCGCTACCACAAGGACGGCGCCAAGCACATCGCCATCTACAAGATGTCCGACGTCGAGCGGGGCGACTTCAGCAGGCCCCTCGTCAAGTTCACCCCGCCGGCGATCTCCGGGACGCCCCAGGGCTACACCCTCTACGGCTCCTACATGTACTTCCAGACGGGCGACCACTACTCGTCCACCAACAAGGCCCCCGGCAACACCAAACTCACCAGCATCAACGTCAACACCGGCAAGATCGCCCAGGGCCCGCTCCTGACCAAGGCCGGCTCCACACTGCACTGGCGCGAGCCCGAGGGCCTCGCGGTCTACCGCACCGACTCGGGCCAGTCCCGCCTCTTCATAGGCTTCGCCACCGGCGACGAGGGCGACCGCCGCTCCAGCATCTTCTACAAGAAGGACCTGGTCTGACAGGACGGTTGAGCACCGGCCCCGGCGGCATGGTCGTCGTCGGCCGTCCTCAGGCGTCCGGGGTTCCCGGACCGTGGTGGTCGGCTCGGCGCGTGGCCGCGCTCAGGGTGCGCAGCAGTTCGGGGAGCGCGGTGCCGATGGGTGCACGGATCACCTCGTCGGCCAGGTCGTCGTACGGTGTCGGCTCGGCGTTGACGATGACGAGTCGTGCGCCGTTGTCGGCGGCGACGCCGGCGAGGCCCGCGGCCGGCTGGACCTGGAGGCTGGTGCCGACGGCGATGAACACGGTGCAGGCCTTGGCGACGGCCAGAGCCTCGCCGAGGACCATCGGGTCCAGCTGCTGCCCGAACATCACGGTCGCCGACTTCAGGATCCCGCCGCACTCCAGGCAGGGCGGATCTTCCTCGCCGGCCTCGACCCGGGCCAGCACGTCCTCCATGGGCCCGCGCACGTGACACTTCGTGCACACCACACTGCGGGCGGTGCCGTGGAGTTCCAGCACCTTGCGGGCGGGCATGCCGGCGAGTTGATGCAGCCCGTCCACGTTCTGGGTGATGACCCGCACCGGGATCCCGGACTTCTCCAGTTCGGCGATGGCCAGGTGCCCGGCGTTCGGCTCGGCCTCCAGCGCCCGATTCCTCCGCCGCATCTGCCACGACCGGCGCCGGATCTCCGAGTCGCCCATGTAGTACTCGTACGTCACGAGCTTCTCGGCCTCGGCATCCTTCCGCCACAGCCCGTTCGGGCCGCGGTAGTCGGGGATCCCGGAATCGGTGGAGATGCCTGCACCACTGAGGACGGCGACGAGTGGCCTGTTCATGGGCCGAGGGTAGGACGGCTGCTTGCTCGGGGCGAACGGATATCCGGCGCGCGGCATGGGTCATGGGTCCTCCGGCCAGGTGTCGCGTCGCCGTGCCACCCCCCGCCGACCGCCGGGCCGGGAGGAACGGAAGGGTCGCGAACGGGGACCGCGGGGAGGAACATCGGAGTCACGTAGGCAAGGTGGTGGCTATGGGGACGCCGTCGATGCATTTCAGCGAGAATCCCGAGGATCCGTTCGCCCTCGGGCGCGGCGCCTCGGCTGTGCTCGACGATCAAGGCACCGTCGTCGGCTGGAGCGCACGTGCACAGGCGTTGCTGGGCTACCCGGCCAAGGAAGTGATCGGACGGGCATGGCAGGACCTCCTGGTGGACGCCCGTGACCTGCTCGTCGTCCGGTCCGTCGTCGTGGACGCCATCAGGACGGGGGGCTGGTTCGGGGTCCTGCCCGTCAGGCACCGCGACGGACGGCGTGTGGAGATGGGTTTCCGGGCCCGCGCGATCACTCGGGACGGGGACAGCCAGGAGTGGGTCCTGGTAGGAGCACCCGCCGCGGAGGTCATCGCCTGGCAGCGGGACCGTGCCCTGCTGGACGGCCTGTACCGCCGGTCCCCGATCGGTCTGGTCACCTACGGCCCGGACAGGAAGGTCATCCGGGTCAACCGTGCGGTCGAGAAGGCGAGCGGCGTCCCGGCCGATGCG
Organism: Streptomyces sp. NPDC005728; assembly: GCF_040630895.1. Taxonomy (NCBI): domain Bacteria; kingdom Bacillati; phylum Actinomycetota; class Actinomycetes; order Kitasatosporales; family Streptomycetaceae; genus Streptomyces; species Streptomyces sp. NPDC005728. The sequence continues at coordinate 136,502 of NZ_JBEXYL010000001.1, read as the reverse complement.
CCGGTGGGCCATCGCCCCAGCGAATTCATGGTCGACGAGGACGCAGGCCCGGCGGAGGAGCGGGTACGGCACGTCCTGGAGACCGGCGAGCCGTTGATCTTCACGGAGCAGTCCGCCCGGGCACGCCACGATCCGGGCCGCGAACGGATCGTGTCCGTCTCGGCGTTCCGGATGGAAGACCCCTCGGGCCGGGTGCTCGGCGTGGCCGAGACGATCGAGGACGTGACCGACCGCCACCGGGCCCAACGCAGGCTCGCCCTGCTGAACGAGGCGAGCGCCCGGATCGGAACCTCACTGGACGTGGCGCAGACGGCCCGGGAACTGGCCGAGGTGGCCACCCACGGCCTGGCCGACCACTGCTCGGTGGACCTTCTGAAGTCGGTGACACTTGGTGACGAACCACCCCCCGGTGTGACAGGTCCGCTGCTCCGCGTAGCCCTCTCACCCCCGGAACACCGGGTCCCGTACCAGGAGGGCGAGGTGGTCCCGCTCCTTCCGGAATCTCCGCAGGCGCGGTGCCTGTCCGAGCGTCGCCCGATTCTCGACCGGCTGCTGTCCCTGCGCCCCGAGTGGTACTCCATGGACCGGCGGCGGGTCGAGATCGCCCTGGGTCTCGGAGTTCATTCGCTGATCGTGGTGCCCTTGGTGGCGCGCGGCCTGGTACTGGGCGTGGTGAGCCTGTGGCGAGTGCGCCATTCGGAGCCTTTCGAGGACGACGATGCCGCGGTGGCCCATGAGTTTTCCTCGCGTGCGGCTGTCTGCATCGACAACGCGCGCCGCTTCACCCAGCAGCAGAGTGCCGCTCTGACTCTGCAGCGCAGTCTGCTGCCGAGCGCGGTGTCCGACCTGCCGGCCGTCGAGGTGGCCTGCCGCTATCTCCCGGCGAGCGGTGAACCGGGCATCGGCGGTGACTGGTTCGACGTGATCCCGTTGTCAGGGGCCCGGGTCGCGCTCGTCGTGGGCGACGTGGTCGGCCACGGGATCCACGCTGCGGCCTCCATGGGCCGCCTGCGCGCCGCCGTGCGCACCCTGGCCAGCCTCGACCTGGAACCGGACGAGGTGGTGGCGCGGCTGGACGATCTGGTCAGTCTGCTGGCCACCGAGCTGGAGGCGAACGCCCACGGCAGCGGGTCCGCGGTGGAGCAGGTGCTCGGGGCCACCTGCGTGTACGCGGTCTACGATCCGGTCTCCCGGCACTGCTCCCTGGCCCGCGCCGGTCACCCGGCACCGCTGGTGTCCACCCCGGACGGCCAGGTGATCGTGCTCGACCTGCCCGCGGGTCCGCCGCTGGGTCTGGGCGGGCTGCCCTTCGAGACGTACGACCTCGACCTCCCCGAAGGCAGCCTGCTCACGCTCTACACCAACGGTCTTCTGGAGGCGCGCAACGGGGACATCGACGCCGCGCTGGAGCACCTGCACGAATGTCTCACCCCCTCCGCCGGTCCTCTGGACAGCACCTGCCACGCCGTGGTCGAAGCGCTGCTGCCGAAGGAACACCTCCCCATCGACGACGTCGCGCTGCTCATCGCCCGTACCCGGGTGCTGCCGCCACAGGATGTCGCCGCCTGGCAGCTGCCCCTGGAAGCGACCGCCGCTGCCCGTGCCAGGGAGCTGACCACGGCGAAACTCGCCGAATGGGGGCTGACGGAGCTGGCCTTCACCACCGAGCTGGTCGCCAGCGAGCTCGTCACCAACAGCTACCGGTACGCGGCCGGCCCCGTCACCCTGCGCCTCATCCGCTCGCAGTGCCTGATCTGTGAGGTGTCCGACAGCAGCCACACGTCCCCTCACCTCCGGCGGGCCCTCAGCACGGACGAGGGCGGACGCGGGCTCTTCCTGGTCGCGCAGCTCACGGAGCGGTGGGGCACCCGCTACAGCCACGACGGCAAGACCGTCTGGACGGAGCAGCCTCTGCCACACGCATGACCCGCCACCGGGGACGCCCGGCACCCCGGCGGCGCTCAGGCCACCCGGTCGCCGTTCTCCAGCTCCACCGTGCCCGCGTCCTGCGCCAGTACGTCCAGCGCGGCCAGCACGCGGCGGCCGAGCGCGCCGGGCAGGTGGTCGGGGATCTCCTCGGGGGTGACCAGCCGCCAGGACAGGAGTTCCTCCTCCTGGAGGCGGATCGCCTTGAACTCGGACTCGGTGAGGACACCGCCGTCGTAGAGGTAGGCCACCAGCGGCGGCCGGCCCGGCCCGTGCGCCCAGTCCACCGCCAGCAGCCGGCCGAGTTCCCGGTCCAGGCCGATCTCCTCGAGCGTCTCGCGGCGCGCACCCTGACGGGGCGTCTCACCGTCGTCCGACTCGATCGTGCCGCCCGGAAGGGCCCAGCCCTCGCGGTAGTTGGGCTCGACGAGCAGCACGCGTCCCTCGACGTCCCGGAAGAGCGCGCCCGCGCCGGCGAGGACACGGGGCAGACTCGCGATGTACGCGGCGAAGTCGTCAGTCGTGGTCATTGAGGAAGGGTAACCAGCCGCCGGACGGCTACGGCGCGGTCGTCGCCAGGCGCAGGGTGCGCTCGGCCAGCGCACTGATCCGTACGCCGTCGAACCCGAACACCGCGCTCCGCACCGTGTCCTCCAGCGGGTCCGTCCACCGGGCGGGGACGGCCGCCGCTCCGGTGAGCACCCCGGCCACCGAGCCGGCAGTGGCGCCGTTGGAGTCGGTGTCCAGGCCGCCGCGGACGGTGAGGGCGATGGTCCGGGTGAAGTCGCCGTCGCCGTACAGCAGCCCGGCCGTGAGGACGGCCGCGTTCGGGACGGTGTGGATCCAGCCGAGGCCCGCGGTCTCCGCGGACAGCGTGGCCAGCGTCTCCTCCCAGGGCAGACGGGTCTCGTGCAGGGACACCACCCGGCGCACGGTACGCGCCAGCCGGCTGCTCGCCGGGACCACGGCGAGCGCGGTCTCCAGCGCCTCCCGCACATCCGGCGCGGTGAAGGCCGCCGAGATCAGCGCGGCCGCGAACATCGCGCCGTAGACGCCGTTGCCGGTGTGCGAGAGCACCGCGTCCCGGCGGGCCAGCGAGGCGGCGCGGCACGGGTCGCCGGGGCAGGTCCAGCCGTAGACGTCGGCGCGGATCAGCGCGCCGATCCACTCCTGGTACGGGTTGTCGTACGTCGCCGTCAGCGGTGGCTTCAGACCGTTCGCGAGATTGCGGTACGCGGCCCGTTCCGCCGTGAAGGTCTGCAGGTACGGCAGCCTGAGCAGCCACAGGTCGCCGACCTGCTCGGTGCTGAAGCCGAAGCCGTGGGTCTCCAGCAGGTGCAGGCCGAGGACGGCGTAGTCGACGTCGTCGTCGCGGCAGCTGCCGTGGATCCTGCCGCGCACGCACTGACGCCACTCCGGGCGCAGCACGGCGCCGTCGGCCGCGTCGGCGGGCTCGGGCAGGTAGTCGGTGAGCGGCAGGGCCGCGGCCCGCCGCAGATAGCCGTCGATGCGCTCGCGTGTCCACACCTCGCCCTGCTCGACCGGTTTGCCGAGCATGTTGCCCGCGATCCGGCCGAGCCAGCCTCCGTGGATGCGGTCGGCGAGGTCCGGCCCGGTGCCCTGGTTGCTCATGGCTGGGGTCTACCCGTTTTCCCCGCCGGCTCCCAGGGGCTGCCCAGGGTTCGGTCGGGGCATGACGGCGGGGGTGTCCTCCGGTTATGGTCGCAGCGGCGCGACTGGCCCTGACGTGCGCGGGGCCCGGAGAGCAAGGGGAAAGCAAGGTGGCGGACGCTGCAGTGAACGAGACCCGTCGGGTGCTCATCGCCGCGGACAAGTTCAAGGGCTCGCTGACGGCCGTGCAGGTCGCCGAGCGGGTCACGGCCGGGCTGCGCCGGGTCGTACCCGGCGTCGAGGTCGAGGCGCTGCCGGTGGCCGACGGCGGTGACGGGACCGTGGACGCGGCGGTCGCGGCCGGCTTCGAGCGCCGGGAGATCCGGGTCGCCGGGCCGCTGGGCCAGGAGGTCACGGCCGCGTTCGCGCTGCGCGGCGACACCGCGGTCGTGGAGATGGCCGAGGCGAGCGGTCTGCAGCGGCTGCCCGCCGGTGTCTTCGCGCCGCTGACGTCGTCCACGTACGGCTCCGGTGAGCTGCTGCGGGCCGCGCTGGACGCGGGCGCGCGGACGATCGTGTTCGGCGTCGGCGGCAGCGCCACGACGGACGGCGGCGCCGGGATGCTGACGGCGCTGGGCGCCCGGTTCCTGGACGCGGACGGCGAGCCGGTACCGCCGGGCGGCGGCGGCCTCGCCGAGCTGGCGCGGGCCGACCTGTCCGGCCTCGACGCGCGCCTGTCCGAGGTGGAACTGGTGCTCGCCAGCGACGTCGACAATCCGCTGACCGGGCCGAAGGGCGCGCCCGCGGTGTACGGCCCGCAGAAGGGGGCCTCGCCGGACGACGTGGCGACGCTGGACGCGGCCCTCGCTCACTTCGCCAAGGTCCTGGAGGCAGCCGTGGGGCCGCGTGCCGCCGAGCATGCGGCAGCGCCGGGTGCGGGTGCGGCAGGCGGCATCGGTTACGGCGCACTGCTCCTGGGCGCGCGCTTCCGGCCCGGTATCGAGGTCATGCTGGACGTGCTGGGCTTCGCTCCGGCGCTGGAGCGGGCCTCGCTGGTGATCACCGGTGAGGGGTCGCTGGACGAGCAGACCCTGCACGGCAAGGCACCCGCAGGGGTCGCCGCCGCTGCCCGGGCCGCGGGCAAGGAGGTTGTCGCGGTGTGCGGTCGGCTGGCTCTGCCGGAGGAGGCGTTGCTGCGGGCCGGTATCGGGCGGGCCTACCCCCTCACCTCGGTCGAGCCCGACGTCGCCAAGTGCATCGCGGACGCCGGCCCGATCCTGGAGCGCGTCGCCGCCCGCATCGCCGGGGACTACTTGGGCTGAACCCTTGGGAGCTCCGCCCCCAAACCCCCGCTGCCCATCCGACCGACCGAGTCGGGTGGTGGGTGGGCAGAGGCCGGGGGGCTGGGGGCTCCGCCCCCAGCCAGGTCCGTAGGGACAGCGAAGGGCCCCGAACCCAAACACGGTCCGGGGCCCTCGGCATAAGCGCCGCTACGGCAATTGCGTCGCCCGCGCCTCACGCCGGTTGTCGCGGAAGTTGTTCACCCGGCGGGCCGTGGCGAACAGCGGGATCACCGCGCCCATGACCAGCTGCAGGGCGCAGCCCGTCTGGAGCAGCAGCTGACCGCTCGGGGCGTCGAAGGCCCAGGCGGCCAGAAGGCCCATGGACAGGACGATCCAGGAAAGCATGGCGCCGGCGAGGCGGCCCCGCGGCTTCGGGTACTCCACGCGGCTCACCATCAGCCACGCGGTGCCCAGGATCGCCAGCAGGGTCGCCACGAAGGGCAGCTCCAGCAGGACGATCGAGACGACCGTCAGCGCGCCGAACGGCGAGGGCATGCCCTGGAACATGCCGTTCCTCGGCGTCACGCACGAGAAGCGTGCCAGACGCAGGACGACGGCCAGGAGCACCACGATTGCCCCGAGCGCCGCCATTCTCTGGTGCGCGTCGTCCGCGACCATGCCGTAGACGAGGACGAAGTACGCGGGCGCGAGGCCGAAGCTGATCAGGTCGGACAGGTTGTCCAGCTCGGCGCCCATCGGGGAGGAGCGCAGCTTCCGTGCGACCAGGCCGTCGAACAGGTCGAAGACGGCCGCGCAGAGCATCAGGATGACCGCCGTGGCCGCGCTGTGGCGGGCCATGCCCGTCTCCTGGTCGCCCGTGAGGTGCGGGATCAGGATGCCGGTGGTGGTGAAGTACACCGCCATGAAGCCGCACGTGGCATTGCCCAGCGTGAGGGTGTCCGCTATCGAGAGGCGCAGAGAGAGGGGCATCTCCTCCTCTTCGTCCACCTCGTCGGCCTCGGGCACCCAGCCCGCCTGGGTCTCCGGATCAATCACGGTCAATGCGAGTCACCCCAGCCACGGTCTTCTGGCCGACCTCGACCGCGACCTCCACGCCCTCGGGCAGGTAGAGGTCGACACGCGAGCCGAAGCGGATCAGACCGATACGGTCACCCTGCTCGACCTTCGTGCCTTCCGGGATGTAGGGCACGATGCGGCGGGCCACCGCGCCGGCGATCTGGATCATCTCGATGTCGCCGAGTTCGGTGTCGAAATGCCAGACTACGCGCTCGTTGTTCTCGCTCTCCTTGTTGAACGCGGGAACGAAGCCACCGGGGACGTGCTCGACCGACGTCACCGTGCCCGCGAGGGGCGCGCGGTTGACGTGGACGTTGAGCGGGCTCATGAAGATCGCGACGCGGGTGCGGCCGTCCTTCCAGGGCATGATGCTCTGCACCACACCGTCGGCGGGGGAGATGACCCGGCCCGGGGCGATCTCGCGCTCGGGGTCGCGGAAGAACCACAGCATGCCCGCCGCGAGCGCGGTGGCGGGCACGGCGACGGCCTTGGCGACGCCCGAGCGGCGGGCGCGGGCCAGGCTGAGGGCTGCGGTGGCGACGGTCGGAAGAAGCCACGGCGATGCTCCGCGCGCAAGGCGTACGCCGCTTCGGCTGTCGCGAGGTGCAGAGGTTTGGCTGTGGGGCATGGATGACCTTCGTAGCGGATGATGCCGCGCTCTATCGGGGGACGGCGGCTTTCCCGGGATCGTACCGGTCGCGGGCTACAACTGGGCAAGCCAGTCAGCCGAGTCGGCGGCTGACCGGCGCCTACGGGGTGTGATCTTCTTCTCGAAGAAAACACCCCGTATCCGGACAATCAGCCCTGGAATCGATACTCTTCGAGCAACCTGCGCCCGATGATCATTTTCTGGATCTCGGCGGTCCCTTCACCGATGAGCAGCATCGGGGCCTCGCGGTAGAGGCGCTCGATCTCGTACTCCTTGGAGAAGCCGTAGCCGCCGTGGATCCGGAAGGCATCCTCCACGACCTCCTTGCAGTACTCGGAGGCGAGGTACTTCGCCATCCCGGCCTCGAGGTCGTTTCGCTCTCCGGAGTCCTTTTTGCGTGCAGCGTTGACCATCATGGCATGCGCGGCCTCGACCTTGGTAGCCATCTCGGCCAGCTTGAACTGGATGGCCTGGTGCTGGGCGATCGGCTTGCCGAAGGTGTGCCGCTGCTGGGCGTACCGGACACCCAGCTCGAACGCGCGCTGGGCGACGCCGCAGCCGCGCGCCGCCACGTTGACGCGGCCGACCTCCACGCCGTCCATCATTTGGTAAAAACCTCGGCCGGTGACGCCGCCGAGCACCCGATCGGCCGGAACCCGCAGGCCGTCCATGATCAGCTCGGTGGTGTCGACGCCCTTGTAGCCCATCTTGTCGATCTTGCCCGGGATCGTCAGGCCGGGGCGGACCTCGCCGAAGCCGGGCTCCTTCTCGACCAGGAAGGTCGTCATCGACTTGTGGGGCGCCGTGCCCTCGGGGTGTCCTTCGTCACTTCGGACCAGAACGGCCACCAGGGACGACGTGCCGCCGTTCGTCAGCCACATCTTCTGGCCGTTGAGGACGTACTCGTCGCCGTCCCTGACCGCCTTCGACGTGATCGCCGACACATCGGAGCCCAGGCCCGGCTCCGACATCGAGAACGCGCCCCGGATGTCGCCGGCGGCCATGCGCGGCAGGAAGTGGTCCTTCTGCTCCTGCGTGCCGTGCTGCTTGAGCATGTACGCGACGATGAAGTGCGTGTTGATGATGCCGGACACCGACATCCAGCCGCGGGCGATCTCCTCCACACACAGCGCGTAGGTGAGGAGCGACTCGCCCAGGCCCCCGTACTCCTCGGGGATCATCAGACCGAACAGGCCGAGTTCCTTCAGGCCGTCCACGATCTGCTGCGGGTACTCGTCGCGGTGCTCCAGTTCGGTCGCGACAGGAATGATCTCCTTGTCGACGAAGTCCCGAACGGTGGAGAGGATCTCCTGCTGGATGTCGGTCAGACCGGCGGTCTGGGCGAGGCGTGCCATTACTTCTCCTGCTGCTTCAGCTCCGGGCGGCCGGGCTGCTCGCCGCCGCGCTCCTTGATGTACGTCTCGGTGGGCACCATGACCTTGCGGCGGAAGACGCACACCAGGGTGCCGTCCTGCTTGTAGCCCTTGGTCTCGACGTAGACGATCCCGCGGTCGTTCTTCGACTTGGACGGCCACTTGTCGAGCACCGTCGTCTGACCGTAGATCGTGTCGCCGTGGAAGGTCGGCGCCACGTGCTTGAGCGACTCGATCTCCAGGTTGGCGATCGCCTTGCCGGAGATGTCCGGGACGGACATGCCGAGCAGCAGGGAGTAGATGTAGTTCCCGACGACGACGTTCTTGCCGAAGTCCGTCGTCTTCTCCGCATAGTTCGTGTCCATGTGGAGCGGGTGGTGGTTCATGGTGAGGAGACAGAACAGGTGGTCGTCGTACTCCGTGACCGTCTTGCCCGGCCAGTGCTTGTACGTCGCCCCGACCTCGAACTCCTCGTAGGTGCGTCCGAACTGCATCGCGCTCAGGCCTCCGGGATCTCGAACTTGCTGGTGCGCTGCAGGCCGGCGGCGCGCCCCTTGCCGGAGACGACCAGGGCCATCTTGCGGCTGGCCTCGTCGATCATCTCGTCGCCGAGCATCGCGGAGCCCTTCTTGCCGCCCGCCTCGGACGTGTAGTAGTCGTACGCGTCCAGGATCAGCTCGGCGTGGTCGTAGTCCTCCTGGGAGGGCGAGAAGATCTCGTTGGACGCCTCGACCTGGCCCGGGTGCAGCACCCACTTGCCGTCGAAGCCGAGCGCGGCGGCGCGCTGGGCGACCGCGCGGTAGCCGTCGATGTTGCGGATCTGCAGGTAGGGACCGTCGATCGCCTGGAGGTTGTTGGCGCGGGCGGCCATCAGGATCTTCATCAGGATGTAGTGGTAGGCGTCCGCCGGGTAGCCGGGCGGCTGCTCGCCCACGACCAGCGACTTCATGTTGATGGACGCCATGAAGTCGGCCGGGCCGAAGATGATCGTCTCGACGCGCGGGGAGGCCTGCGCGATCGCGTTGACGTTGTTCAGGCCCTGTGCGTTCTCGATCTGCGCCTCGATGCCGATCTTGCCGACCTCGAAGCCCATGGTCTTCTCGATCTGCGTGAGCAGCAGGTCCAGGGCGACGATCTGCTCGGCGCTCTGCACCTTCGGCAGCATGATGCAGTCGAGGTTCTGGCCCGCGCCCTCGACGACGGTCACGACGTCACGGTACGTCCACTCGGTCGTCCAGTCGTTGACGCGCACCACCCGCGTCTTGCCCGTCCAGTCACCCTCGTTGAGGAACTTGACGATGGTGTGCCGCGCCTCGGGCTTGGCGAGCGGCGCGCACGCGTCCTCCAGGTCCAGGAAGACCTGGTCGGCGGGGAGGCCCTGCGCCTTCTCCAGGAAGCGGGGGTTGCTTCCGGGGACCGCGAGGCAGGAGCGTCGCGGACGCAGACGGTTGACGGGCGTGGTCATGCGGGGACCTCCAGGGGGTCGAGCTTGTTCGCTTTCCGGATCTCGTCGACGATGCGGCCGATGATTCCGGTGATGTCGAAGTCCTTCGGGGTGAAGACCGCGGCCACTCCGGCGGCCCGGAGCTCCTCGGCGTCACCATTCGGGATGATGCCACCGGCGATCACCGGTATATCTGTGGCACCGGCCACACGGAGCCGTTCCAGCACGTCCGGCACCAGCTGGGCGTGCGAGCCGGAGAGGATGGACAGGCCCACGGCGTGGACGTCCTCCGCCAGCGCGGCGTCCACGATCTGCTCCGGCGTCAGCCGGATGCCCTGGTAGACCACCTCGAAGCCGGCGTCACGGGCGCGGACGGCGATCTGCTCGGCGCCGTTGGAGTGCCCGTCCAGGCCCGGCTTGCCGACCAGGAAGCGCAGCTTGCCGGAGCCCAGGTCGCGGGCGGTGGCGTCCACCTTGGCGCGGACCTCGGCGAGCGCCGAGCCCTCCTCGACGGGGACGGCGATCGGCGCGGAGGAGACACCGGTCGGCGCCCGGAACTCGCCGAAGACCTCGCGCAGGGCACCGGCCCACTCGCCGGTCGTGACCCCGGCGCGGGCGCACTCCAGGGTGGCCTCCATGAGGTTGGCGGTGCCCTTGGCGGCCTCCTTCAGCCGCTCCAGCGCCTTGCACGGGCGCGGGTGGTTGAAGGGCGGCTGGTAGCGCGTGTCGCGCCAGGTCCCGATCGCCTCGACGACCCGGGCCTCGACCGCCGGGTCGACCGTCTGGATCGCGGCGTCCAGGTCGGCGGTGAGCGGGTTCGGCTCGGTCGTCTCGAAGATGTTGACGCCGACGATCTTCTCCTGGCCGGACTCGATCCGGCCCCGGCGCTCGGCGTGCGAGGCGACCAGCTGCGACTTGAGGTAGCCGGACTCGACGGCCGCCATCGCGCCGCCCATCTCCTGGATCCGGTCGATCTCCGCGAGGGAGTCCTCGACCAGCTGGGCCACCTTCGCCTCGATGACGTGCGAGCCCTCGAAGATGTCCTCGTACTCCAGCAGGTCGCTCTCGTGCGCGAGGACCTGCTGGATGCGCAGCGACCACTGCTGGTCCCAGGGCCGGGGCAGGCCCAGCGCCTCGTTCCAGGCCGGCAGCTGCACGGCACGCGCGCGGGCGTCCTTCGACAGGGTCACCGCCAGCATCTCCAGCACGATCCGCTGGACGTTGTTCTCCGGCTGCGCCTCGGTCAGCCCGAGGGAGTTGACCTGGACGCCGTAGCGGAACCGGCGCTGCTTGGTGTTCTCGATGCCGTACCGCTCGCGCGTGACCTTGTCCCAGATGCGGCCGAACGCCCGCATCTTGCACATCTCCTCGACGAAGCGGACGCCCGCGTTCACGAAGAAGGAGATCCGCGCGACCACGTCGCCCATGCGCTCCTGCGGCACCTGGCCGGAGTCGCGCACGGCGTCGAGGACGGCGATCGCGGTGGACATCGCGTACGCGATCTCCTGCACCGGCGTGGCCCCGGCCTCCTGCAGGTGGTAGCTGCAGATGTTGATCGGGTTCCACTTCGGTATGTGGGAGACCGTGTACGCGATCATGTCCGTCGTCAGGCGGAGCGACGGCCCCGGCGGGAACACATGGGTGCCCCGGGACAGGTACTCCTTGACGATGTCGTTCTGGGTCGTGCCCTGGAGCTGGGTGATGTCCGCGCCCTGCTCCTCGGCGACGACCTGGTAGAGCGCCAGCAGCCACATGGCGGTGGCGTTGATCGTCATCGAGGTGTTCATCTGCTCCAGGGGGATGTCCTGGAACAGCCGGCGCATGTCACCGAGGTGCGAGACCGGCACGCCGACCCGGCCGACCTCGCCGCGGGCGAGGATGTGGTCGGGGTCGTATCCGGTCTGCGTCGGCAGGTCGAACGCCACCGACAGACCGGTCTGGCCCTTGGCGAGGTTGCGCCGGTACAGCTCGTTGGACGCCTCGGCCGTGGAGTGGCCGGCGTACGTCCGCATGAGCCACGGACGGTCCTTCTGACGCTCTGTCATCTATGGCTCTCAGATGTTCCGGAAGCGGTTGATGGCGTCGATGTGCTTGGCGCGCATCTCCTCGTCGCGCACGCCCAGGCCCTCCTCGGGGGCGAGGCACAGCACACCGACCTTGCCCTGGTGCAGGTTGCGGTGGACGTCGTACGCCGCCTGGCCCGTGTCCTCGAGGGAGTACGTCTTCGACAGGGTCGGGTGGATCTTGCCCTTGGCGATGAGGCGGTTGGCCTCCCAGGCCTCGCGGTAGTTGGCGAAGTGCGAGCCGATGATCCGCTTCAGGGACATCCACAGGTAGCGGTTGTCGTACTCGTGCATGTAGCCCGAGGTCGAGGCGCAGGTGGTGATGGTGCCGCCCTTGCGGGTGACGTAGACCGAGGCGCCGAAGGTCTCGCGGCCCGGGTGCTCGAAGACGATGTCGATGTCCTCGCCGCCGGTGAACTCGCGGATGCGCTTGCCGAAGCGCTTCCACTCCTTCGGGTCCTGGGTGTGCTCGTCCTTCCAGAACTTGTAGCCCTCGGCGTTGCGGTCGATGATCGCCTCGGCGCCCATCGAGCGGCAGATGTCCGCCTTCTGGTCGCTGGAGACGACACAGATCGGGTTGGCGCCGCCGGCCAGCGCGAACTGGGTGGCGTACGAGCCGAGGCCGCCGCTGGCGCCCCAGATCAGGACGTTGTCGCCCTGCTTCATGCCGGCGCCGTTGCGGGAGACCAGCTGGCGGTAGGCGGTCGAGTTGACCAGGCCCGGGGCGGCGGCCTCCTCCCAACTGAGGTGCTTGGGCTTCGGCATCAGCTGGTTGGACTTGACGAGCGCGATCTCGGCGAGGCCACCGAAGTTGGTCTCGAAGCCCCAGATGCGCTGCTCGGGGTCGAGCATCGTGTCGTTGTGGCCGTCGGACGACTCCAGCTCGACGGAGAGGCAGTGCGCGACGACCTCGTCACCGGGGTTCCAGGCGTTGACGCCCGGGCCGGTGCGCAGGACGACGCCCGCGAGGTCGGAGCCGATGATGTGGTACGGCAGGTCGTGGCGCTTGGTGAGCTCGCTGAGCCGGCCGTAGCGCTCCAGGAACCCGAAGGTGGACAGCGGCTCGAAGATCGAGGTCCACACCGAGTTGTAGTTGACCGAGGAGGCCATGACGGCCACCAGGGCCTCGCCCGGTCCCAGCTCGGGCACCGGCACCTCGTCCAGGTGGATCGACTTGCGCGGGTCCTTGTCACGGGTCTCCAGGCCCGCGAACATCTCCGTCTCGTCCTTGTGCACGGTGATCGCGCGGTACGAGTCGGGGAGCGGCAGAGCGGCGAAGTCGGCGGACGTGGCGTCCTTCGACTGGATCGCGTCCAGGATGTCCTTCACGGTCACGGTGTTGCCTCCGGCGGTGAGCGCCCTGAGGGAGGGGCGCTGAGGGTTCGTCGGTGCTGCTGAGAGAGCTGCTGAGGGTTTGGGTGAAACGTGCCGTCGGTTCGGCGGGTGGTGCTTCGGCAGCGCTTTGTGGCGCGGGAGGTTGCCTGTGACGCAGGCGTCCGGGCGCGCAGGCCGTCGGCTTGCGGGGACAGCCGACGAGCGATCGGTCTCTGCTCGCCGGCCGCCCGGACTCCTTCAACGTATGACACCGCGTGTCAGAGGACAAGGCACTGAGTGCCAGAACTTGCTCTCAGATGAAATCTTTACGTAACAAATGAGCGATGATCGATCAAACCTACTGTCGAGTAGGTGACAATGAGCGGTCTTGTCGGGGTCTGGGTGCGGTCCGGCAGAAGTCGTGCCTCCCCGCGACGCCGTACGCGGCATCGGGGGCTTTGCCGGGCTCGGAGGGCGCCCGGGGCGTCGCCCGGCCGGGGTGGACCGGGGTGCGTCGAGGGCTGCCGGGCGGCGTGCGGCTCGATCTCGTGCCCTGCAAGGGCGTCGGGTTCTCCGTGCCGGCCGAGCCGCTGCCCCGTCGGCCGGTCCGCGGGAGCGGGGCGAGCAGGAGTGGAGGGGGCCCTGCCCGATGGCCCCGGGGCGGGCGTCTGCCGAGCGGCCCGCGGCCGCGCCGCCCCAGGGGCCTGCATGCGACCGGACACGACCCGGGCCTGATGCCGGCCCCGCCGGCGTCCCCGGTGAGAGGGGGCGGCTGGTGGCCGGCCCGGTGACCGGCGAGGCGGGCCCGCACCTCGCGGCGTTCTTCGGGCCCGCCCGGCGTCAGCGCTCCTTCAGCGCCTGCTCGATCGTGCGCATCACCTCGTCGAGGGGCGCGTCGGTGCGCGCGACGGTCACCAGGACCTCGCCCTGCGAGGTCACGGCAGCCGCGGGGGCCGGCCGCGGGGAGGACTGACGCCCGGCCCCGATGCCGTTGCCGAAGGTCTTGCGGACGATGGCGAAGGCGTGGTCGAGCTGGGCCTCCACGTCGCCCTGTCCGCCGGCCCGCAGCCAGCGCCTGAGGACGTGGTTGTGAGCGGTGACGACGGCGGAGGCGGCGACCTCGGCGAGCAGCGGGTCGTCGTTGGCGTCGTCCGCGTGCGCGTGCTCGTCGAAGTGACCGAGCAGATAGCGGGTGAACAGGCGCTCGTAGCGGGCGACCGAGGCGATCTCGGCCTCGCGCAGGGTGGGCACCTCGCGCGTGAGCTTGTAGCGGGCGACCGAGATCTCCGGCCGGGCCGCGTACATCTTCATGACTTCCTTGATGCCGCGGCACACGGTGTCGAGCGGGTGCTCGTGGGCCGGGGCGGCGTTGAGGACGGCCTCGGCACGGATCAGCGTGTCGTCGTGGTCCGGGAAGATCGCCTCTTCCTTGGAACGGAAGTGGCGGAAGAAGGTGCGCCGCGCGACCCCGGCCGCCGCCGCGATCTCGTCGACGGTGGTCGCCTCGTACCCCTTGGTCGCGAACAGTTCCATCGCTGCGGCCGCCAGTTCTCGGCGCATTTTCAGCCGCTGGGCGGCGGCGCGACTGCCTGCGGCACTTTCCGGTGCGTCGGGCGTGGCTGGTGTACGTGAGGACTTGGCGGGCTGGGGCATGACCTGAACGTACTGCATGTGCGCAGCTCGATGCGCAGGTCCGGGGTTTCCCCCGCCCGCCGGGGGCGGGGGGCCGCCGGGCCGGGCGGGCGGGGGAAACCCGCCCGGATCGAGCAGTCCGCCCCAGTCCGCCGGGTCGGTGGCGTCGTCGAACCAGTCGCCGACGCCGTCAGCGACGGGCATACTCGCGGAAGCCGCGGCCGGTCTTGCGGCCGAGGCAGCCCGCGGCCACCAGGTGCTCCAGCAGCGGGGCCGGGGCCAGACCCGGGTCCCGGAACTCGCGGTGCAGCACCTTCTCGATCGCGAGCGAGACGTCCAGGCCGACGACGTCCAGCAGCTCGAAGGGGCCCATCGGGTAGCCGCCGCCCAGCTTCATCGCCGCGTCGATGTCGTCCAGGGACGCGTAGTGCTCCTGGACCATCTTGACCGCGTTGTTGAGGTACGGGAACAGCAGCGCGTTCACGATGAACCCGGCCCGGTCGCCGCAGTCCACGGCGTGCTTGCGGATCTTCAGGCAGACCTCGCGGACGGTGGCGTGGACGTCGTCGGCCGTCAGGACGGTGCGCACGACCTCGACCAGCTTCATCGCCGGGGCGGGGTTGAAGAAGTGCATGCCGATCACGTCCTGCGGGCGCGAGGTGGCGCGGGCGCAGGCGACCACGGGCAGCGAGGAGGTGGTGGTGGCGAGCACCGCGCCCGGCTTGCAGACCTTGTCCAGCGCCGCGAACAGCTGCTGCTTGACCTCCAGGTCCTCGGCGACCGCCTCGACCGCCAGGTCGACGTCGGCGAAGGCGTCGTAGGAGCCGGCCGCGGTGATCCGCTCCAGGGTCTCGGCGGCAGCCTCGGCGGTCAGCCGGCCCTTGTCGACGGAGCGCGCGAGGGACTTGCCGATCCGGGCCCTGGCGGTCTGGGCCTTCTCCTCGCTGCGGGCGGCGAGGACGACCTCGTACCCGGCCTTGGCGAACACCTCGGCGATACCGGAGGCCATGGTGCCGGAGCCGGCCACCCCGACGGAGCGGACGGTACGGCCGGCGGCCTGTGCGTTCCCCTGCGCCGGAGTCAGCGCGTCCGGCACGACCGTGGCGCTGCCCGGCGCCTCGTACGTGTAGAAGCCGCGCCCCGACTTGCGGCCGGTCAGGCCCGCCTCGCTGAGCTGCTTCAGGATCGGGGCGGGGGCGTGCAGCCGGTCGCGGGACTCGGTGTACATGGCCTCCAGGACCGTGCGCGCGGTGTCGACGCCGATGAGGTCCAGCAGCGCGAGCGGGCCCATGGGCAGACCGCAGCCGAGCCGCATCGCCGCGTCGATGTCCTCGCGGGAGGCGTACCGGGCCTCGTACATCGCGGCCGCCTGGTTGAGGTAGCCGAACAGCAGCCCGTCCGCGACGAACCCGGGGCGGTCGCCGACCGCGACCGGCTCCTTGCCCAGCTCGATGGCCAGGTCCGTGACCGCGGCGACGGCCTGCGGCGCGGTCAGCACCGAGGAGACGACCTCGACCAGCTTCATCGCGGGGGCGGGGTTGAAGAAGTGCAGGCCGAGCACGCGCTCCGGGCGGGCCGAGTCGGCGGCGAGCCGGGTGACGGACAGGGCGTTGGTGCCGGTCGCGAGGATCGTCTCCGGGCGGACGATGCCGTCCAGCGCGCGGAAGATCTGCTGCTTGATCTCGTACGACTCCGGGGCCACCTCGATGACCAGGTCGGCGTCGGCCGCCGCGCCGAGGTCGGTGGAGGTGCGGACCCGGGCCAGGACGCCGGCGCGCTCCTGCTCGGTCAGCCGGCCGCGCTCGACGGCGCGGGCGGTGGCGGCTTCGAGGGCGGCGAGGGACCGCGCGGCCTGGGCCTCGCTGACGTCGATGCCGATCACCTCGCGGCCCGCCTTCGCGAGGACCTCGGTGATGCCGGTGCCCATGGTGCCGAGGCCGACGACGGCGATCGTCTTGAGCGGGGACAGAGGGGTGTCGGACAGGGGAGTGGCCATCGCGGGACTCCAGGAATGAGGGTGACGACTGGGAACGCGCCGGGTGCGCCCGAAGGCGCACGCCGGGGCGGGAAGGAGTGCGGGTGTTGCCGGGCTGCGAGCGCACACGCCCGGTGCCGTCGCCGCGGGCGTACACACGCCCGGGTGCGGCTGGATCCGACCGGCTCTGTCCCGAAGCCGGGTCGTACTGCGGTACCGATGTACCGAACCGACCAACGCTCACGACGGCTGCGTCACCAAACCGTCGTCAGCGGAAACGCGAGAGGGTTACTCGCTCGTATGAGCTTAACCCGCCAGTAACGAGCGCGCCAGACCTGGGGCGGACCGAGTTTGTGATGTAGCTCCCTGAGCGGGTGCGGCCCGCCTACGCTGGTCTTCGTGGACGAAGAGTTGCGATCGCTCACGGAACGCGTACGGCAGGAGTCGCGCGGCTCGGCGGCGTACGACCTGCTGGTGGCGACCGAGGACCACGACGAACTGGCGGAGGTGCTCACCGCCCCGGGACAGCCCTTGTGGGCCAGGGAGCTGGCCGCGTTCCGGCTGGGCGTCGCCGGCGACCGGCGCGCCTTCGAGTCCCTGGTCCTGCTGCTCAACCACCGTGACCCGCCGCGCTGCGCCTCGGCCGCCCATGCCCTCGCCCGGCTCGGGGACCCGCGCACGGCCCGCGCGGCCGCCGCTCTCGCCACCAACGAACTGCGCGTCGCCTACGCCCTGCACCCGGTACGGCTCCTGGTCGAACTGCGCGCCCCCGAGGCCGTGCCCGCACTGATCACCACCCTGGAGCGCCGGCTGCGCCCGCGCGACCCGTACCGCGTGGTGGCCCTCGCCTGCGTGGAGGGCCTGGGCGCCCTCGGCGACGACCGCGCGCGCCGCGTCCTGAACGAGGCCCTCGCGCATCCGGCGCTCGCGGAGGCGGCGGTGCACGCCCTGGCCCGCATCCCGCAGCAGAAGCAGAGGTGAGGGCGGGACGGAGGTGCCGGTGGTGACAGAGGTGACGCCCGCTCAGCGGCCGCCGACGTACCGCACCTCGGGCACGGCCACGCCGTCCACGTCGAAGGGCTCCTCGGCGCCGTCCGGACGGAAACCGGCCCCCTCGTAGAAGCGGCGGGCTCCTGCGTTCTCCTTCAGGACCCACAGGAACATGCGCGGGTACCGGGAGCACCGCTCGACCGACTCGGCCAGCAGCGCCCGCCCGATCCCGCTGCCGATGTGCGCGGGGTCGAGATAGAGGGCGTACAACTCGGCGTCCGCCGTGCGCACTTCACCGTCCCGGTACGGCCCGTACGCGGCCCAGCCGGCGATTTCCCCGTCCCGTTCGGCGACCAGGTTCACCACCGAGCCGTTCCCCCGGGCGAACCGGGCGCGCCGCTTCTCGGCGTCCTGCGCCACGCTCAGTGCGTCGAGGTACGGCTGCGGCATGAGCCCGCGGTAGGCGTGCTGCCAGCCGCGGATGCGGATCTCCGAGACGCGGTCGCAGTCGGCGAGGGTCATCGGGCGGATGTGCGGGAACCGGTCGTCCATGGCGGCACCCTAGAGAGCCGCTTCCGTGCGCGCCCGTGATTATTCGCCGACCACCGCGAACGCCTCGACCTCCAGCAGGAACTCCGGAGCGACCAGGGCGGCCACCTGGACGGCCGAGGCCGCCGGAAGCCGGTCGTCGGGTATGAACGGGGCGCGGGCCGCGCGGATCGCCGGCAGGTGGGCCATGTCCGTGACGAAGTAGGTCAGCTTGACGACGTCCTGGAAGCCGGCCTCGGCGGCGGCCAGGCAGCGGCTCAGGTTCTCGAACACCTGCCGGGCCTGCGCGGCCGGATCGTCCGCGCCGACGAGCCTGCCGTCCTCGTCGAGGGCGAGCTGGCCGGAGACGGCGACGAAACGGCCGGTGGCGGTGACGACGTGGGCGTACTGGGCCGCGGGGGCGACCCCGTCGGGGGCGGGGATCCTGGTCGGTTCACTCATGCGCTCCATGGTGGACCACGGGTCCGACAACGTCCCCGACGGGCCGTCAGGGTCGGTCAGCGGCGGAACCCCAGCAGACGGTGCAGGGTCGAGCCGCGGGACGCGGTCGAGGCCGCCTTCGCCGTGAGCGGCTTCGGGTCCGGGGACTTCTGGCACACCGCGTCGGCCACGCCCGTGCCCGTGCCGTGCGGGACCTTGCCGTTCGCCAGATAGGCGGCGAGGTACGTGTCCAGGCACGCGTTGCCGCTCAGCGCGATGCCGTGGTTGCCGCCGCCCTGCTCGACCACCAGGCTGGAACCGGCCAGCAGACGGTGGGCCGTCACCCCGCCCGGGTACGGGGTCGCCGCGTCGTCGGTCGCCTGGAACAGCAGCGACGGCGGCAGTTTGCCGTTGGCGATGCTCACCGGCGCCTGTGTGTCCCCCGGCCAGAACGCGCACGGTGCGTTGTACCAGGTGTTGCTCCAGGCCATGAAGGGTGCCTTCGCGTACGCCGCCCAGGTGTCCGTCCGCCACCGGTCCCACGAGCGCGGCCAGGAGGCGTCACGGCACTGCACCGCCGTGTAGACGCTGTAGCCGTTGTCGCCCGAGGCGTCCACGGCGCCGAGGTTCCGGTACGCCTCAACCAGCGGCCCGGTGTTCTTCTCGTGGACGTAGGCCGCGAACGCCTGGGCGAGGTGGGGCCAGTAGCCGTTGTAGTAGCCGCCGGGGATGAAGGTGTCCTCCAGCTCCGCGGCGCCGACCGTGCCGTCCGCCGGCTTCTTCGCCAGGGCTGCCCGCATCGCGTACCACTCGGCCTCGACCTTTGCGGGATCCTTGCCGAGCCGGTACGACGCGTCGTACCTGGCGATCCACGCCATCAGCGCGCGGTGGCGGTCGTTGAAGGCGTAGTCCTGGCCGAGGTTGTCCTCGTACCAGACGCCCGTCGGGTCCACGATCGAGTCCAGCACCAGGCGGCGGACGCGGTCGGGGAAGAGCTTCGCGTAGACCGCACCGAGGTAGGTGCCGTAGGAGTAGCCGAAGTAGCTGATCTTCTTGGCGCCCAGGGCCTGCCGGACCGCGTCCATGTCCTGCACCGCGGCGACCGTGTTGATGTACGGCAGCACGGTCGCGTACGTGCGGCCGCAGGCGGTGGCGAAGGACTGGGCGCGCGTCAGGTTCTGCTGCTCCAGCGCGGCCGTGGCGGGCACCGTGTCGGGGCGCACCGCCTTGAAGTGGCGCGGCGAGCAGTCGAGGGACGGGGTGCTCCTGCCCACCCCGCGCGGGTCGAAGCCGATGACGTCGTACTGCGCCGCCACCTTCGCGGGCAGCGCGGAGGCGACGAACCCGGCCAGTGTCAGACCGCTGCCGCCGGGGCCGCCGGGGTTGACCAGCAGCGGGCCCTGGGAGATCTCCGCGGTGTGCGGGACGCGGGACAGGGCGAGCGTGATCTGCTCCCCGGAAGGGTGCGCGTGGTCCAGCGGCACCTGCAGGGACGCGCACTGGAGGGTCGGATACTCACTGGTGGCGCACTTCTTCCAGGCGGGCTTCGCCGCCGGAGCGGTGCCGGCCGCGCCTGCGGGCACGGCCGTGACCGAGCCGGCCAGCACGGCGGCGACGGCGCACAGCACGGCTGCGCGTGTTCCCATGGGTCCTCCCGGGACGGAGGGTGCTGCGAACCGCGCGGGTCACGGCTCTCGCCGCATCGTCCCGGGAGGAGAGCCCTGAAGAACGTACTATGTCCATAGTTGACCCAATTGGGTCGAGGGATGCCCTCTAACGCGCTCACATGAGAGTGAGTTGGGTCGGTTCCGGCAGGGCCGGGGGTTCGGTGGCCTCCGGGGGCTCGACCGGCCGGATCCGCCGGGTCGTCCCCGCGCGCGTGGGCCCGATGCCGTACTCCTGGGCCAGCTCGTGCACCTGACGGGTGATCCGGCGCTGGTACCACTTCGGCGCGTAGGCGCCCTCCGCGTACAGCCGCTCGTAGCGGCGAACGAGGTGCGGGTGGTGCCGTCCGAGCCAGGCCGTGAACCACTCCCGGGCGCCCGGCCGCAGATGCAGCACCAGGGGCGTGACCGAGGTGGCCCCGGCCGCCGCGATCGCCCGTACGGTGTCCCGCAGTTGGGCCGGGTGGTCGCTCAGGAACGGGATGACCGGCGCCATCAGCACCCCGCAGCCGATCCCGTGCTCGCCGAGGGTCCGCACGACGTCCAGGCGGCGCTCGGGCGCCGGGGTGCCCGGCTCCACCGTGCGCCACAGCCGGGTGTCGGTGAAGCCCACCGAGACCGAGATGCCGACGTCCGTCACCCGGGCGGCCCGGGTCAGAAGGTCCAGGTCCCGCAGGATCAGCGTGCCCTTGGTCAGGATCGAGAACGGGTTCGCGTACTCGGTGAGGGCCGAGATGATGCCCGGCATCAGCTGGTAGCGGCCCTCGGCGCGCTGGTAGCAGTCGACGTTGGTGCCCATCGCCACGTGGTCGCCCTGCCAGCGGCGCGAGGCCAGCTGGCGGCGCAGCAGCTCGGGCGCGTTCACCTTCACCACGATCTGCGTGTCGAAGCCGAGCCCCGTGTCGAGGTCCAGGTAGCTGTGCGTCTTGCGGGCGAAGCAGTACACGCATGCGTGCGAGCAGCCACGGTACGGATTGACCGTCCACTCGAACGGCATGCGCGAGGCGCCCGGCACCCGGTTCAGGATCGAGCGGGCCCGGACCTCGTGGAAGGTGATGCCGCGGAACTCGGGCGTGTCGAACGTGCGGGTGGTGACGGCGTCCGCGCCGAACAGCGCGGCGTCGGCGGCCCGGCCGTGACCGCCGGACTCCTCGGGCTCCCTGGATTCCACGGTGAGGTTCTCCCAGCGCATGACGCCTCCTCGGTAGCGCTCGCCACAGAATAGAACATACGTTCCCATGATCGTGCGACCCCGATTTGGGCGGCCGGGTGCCGGGGTGGTTGGCTTGCCCCAACCCCGAGAAACCAGGTCCTGGAGGAACGCAATGGCGCAGGTCGAGGCCACTACTGAGCGGGTCGTCGCGGCGGACGCGGAGAAGGTGTTCGACGCCCTCGCCGACTACAGCGGCACGCGACAGCAGCTGCTCCCCGAACACTTCAGCGAGTACGAGGTGCGCGAGGGCGGTGACGGCGAGGGCACCCTCGTCCACTGGAAGCTCCAGGCCACCAGCAAGCGCGTGCGTGACTGCCTCCTGGAGGTCGGCGAGCCCACCGAGGGCGAGCTGGTCGAGAAGGACCGCAACTCCTCCATGGTCACCACCTGGCGCGTGACCCCGGCCGGCGAGGGGAAGTCCCGGGTCGTCGTCACCACCACCTGGACGGGCGCCGGCGGCATCGGCGGCTTCTTCGAGAAGACGTTCGCCCCCAAGGGCCTCGGCAGGATCTACGACGCGATCCTCGCCAACCTCGCCGCCCAGGTGGAGAAGTAACCCCAAACCCCGGCCGGCGAGGGGGTGTTGCACCCCTCACCGGTTCGAGTGGATCGCCGTCCTGTCCGGGATGACGCCGTAACTTGCCGTACTTGTTCGCAGTTGTCGCCTTACGCGGGAAATCTGTGACAGGTGTGACGAGGGGAGCGGTACGTGGGCGGGACGACTCTGGTGCAGCACGAGACGGCCGTGGCGCGGGCTCCGAAGGAGACCGCCGCCGAACCGCCGCCACCCGCCCCGGCCCCCGAAATCGGCGCGCGCCGGGTGCGGTTGGTCTTCCTCGGACTCATGCTGGCACTGCTGCTCGCAGCGCTGGACCAGATGATCGTCGCCACCGCGCTGCCGAAGATCGTCGGCGAACTGCACGGCCTGGACCGGATGTCCTGGGCGATCACCGCCTATCTGCTCACCTCCACCATCGGCCTGCCTCTGTACGGCAAGCTCGGCGACATCGTCGGCCGCAAGGGCGTCTTCCAGTTCGCGATCCTGGTCTTCGTCGTCGGCTCCGCGGCCGCCGGGCAGGCCCGGAGCATGGACCAGCTGATCGCCTTCCGCGCCGTCCAGGGAGTCGGCGCGGGCGGGCTCATGATCGGCGTGCAGGCGATCATCGCCGACATCGTGCCGCCCCGACAGCGCGGCCGCTACATGGGCCTGATCGGCGCCGCGTTCGGCCTAGCCTCCGTCGCCGGCCCGCTGCTCGGCGGCTACTTCACCGACCACCTCTCCTGGCGCTGGTGCTTCTACATCAACGTCCCCTTCGGGCTGGTCACCCTCGCCGTCGTCGCCGTCGTCCTCAAGCTGCCCAAACCACAGGTCCGCGCCCGCCTCGACGTGCTCGGCGCACTGCTGCTCGCCACGGCCTCCACCTGCCTGGTGCTGCTGACCAGCTGGGGCGGCACCGAGTACGCCTGGGACTCCCGGCAGATCCTCGGCCTCGGCGCCGGCGCCCTCGCCGCCACCGCCCTCTTCCTCGTCGCCGAGCACTTCGCCGCCGAACCCCTCATCCCGCTCCGGCTGTTCAGGGACTCCGTCTTCAACGTCACCGGCCTGGTCGGCCTGGTGATCGGCGTCGCCCTGTTCGGCGCGGCCAGCTATCTGCCGACCTTCCTGCAGATGGTCGACGGGGCGAGTGCCACCGAGTCCGGCCTGCTGATGCTGCCCATGATGGCCGGCATCGTCGGCGCCTCGATCATCGGCGGGCAGCTCATCAGCCACACCGGCCGCTACAGGATCTTCCCCGTCCTCGGCGGCGCCCTCTCCGCCGTCGGCATGTGGCTGCTGTCCCGCCTGGAGACCGACACACCCCGGCTGCACTACAGCATCTGGATGGCGGTCCTCGGCGCCGGCATCGGCCTGGTGATGCCCGTCCTGATCCTCGCCGTGCAGAACTCCGTGCGCCCCGCCGACCTCGGCACCGCCACCAGCGCCAACAACTACTTCCGGCAGATCGGCGGCAGCGTCGGCGCCGCCGTCTTCGGCACCCTCTTCGCCGACCGGCTCACCGACGCCCTGCGCCGTGAACTGCCCCCGCGCGCGGGCGCCGGGCTGCCCGACCCGGAATCCCTCACCCCGCAGCTCGTCCACACGCTGCCACCGGCCCTGCGCGACGCCTACATCCGCGCCTACGCCGACGCGATGCCCCGGATCTTCCTCTACCTCGTCCCGGTGCTCGTCCTCGGCCTGCTCATCGCCTTCTTCCTCAAGGAGAAACCGCTGGTGTCCCACAACGCCACCGAGACGGAGCCCGCCACCGTGAACACCCCGATCCCACAGGCCCGTTCGCCGCATCCCGCCGGACTCCCGGTGTGCGGCACGGTCCAGCACCCCGACGGGACCCTGGTGCCCCGCGCCGCGCTCACCCTCATCGACGTCGCCGGCCGGCAGATCGGGCGGGGCGCGAGCGGCGAGGACGGACGGTACGCGCTCGCCACCCCCGGCTCCGGCTCGTACGTGCTGATCGCCGCCGCGGGCGGCCACCAGCCGCAGGCCGTCTCCGTCACCGTCGGCGAGCGGCCCGTCGAACTCGACGTCGTCCTCGGCGGCGCCGGACGCCTCGCCGGCAGCGTCCTGACCGCCGACGGCAGCCCCGTCCGGGAGGCCACCGTCACCCTCACCAACGTGCACGGCGAGGTCGTCACCGCCACCCGCAGCGGCCGCGAGGGCGGCTACGTCATCACCGAACTGGTCGCCGGCGAGTACACCCTCGCCGCCAGCGCCCCCGCCTTCCGCCCCGCCGCGCTCCCGGTCACCGTCCAGGCCGCCCGGGAGACCCGGCAGGACATCGAACTCGCGGGCGGCGCCGTCCTGAAGGGCACCGTCCGGGCGGGCGGCGGCCGCCCCGTCCAGGACGCGCGCGTCACACTCCTCGACGCAGCCGGCAACGTCGTCGACACCCTCACCACCGGAGCCGACGGAACGTTCCGGTTCGTGGATCTCTCCTCCGGCGAGTACACCGTGATCGCCGCAGGTTACCCGCCGGTCGCCACCGTGCTGCAGGTCGCGGGCGGCGGCCGCACCGAACGCGACCTGCAACTCGGCCACGAGGACTGAGACGGAGCGCCGCAGGGCGCTGAGCTGCGCGCCGGTGCGATCCGGTGAAACCAATTCCAGGATTGCCACACATCGCCACCGGCCACCGCCGTACCGTAGTGGCGGGCGGCACAGATCGTTTGCGAACAGCCGTGGGGAGAGAGGGCCTGGGCCATGGACCGTGGCAGCGAGCGGGACACACCTCCCGGCCGCGGCGCCGGCGACAGCGCTGCAGGCCGGATTCCGCTGGCCGTGGTGGTCGTCGACCGCGGCGGTCTCGTCTCCCACTGGAGCAGCGGCGCGCGCCGCCTTTTCGGCGTGGACAGGGAGGACGCGATCGGGCGTTCCGCCATGGACCTCCTGCCGGTCTCCGGCGCCCTCTCCGACGACCTGCACGGCGACGCGATGCCCGACGCCCACGGCTCCTTCGCGACGTACGACGGGCTCGGCCCCGACCTCGAGGCCTCCCTCGGCGGCCGCACCGACTACCCGACCGCGGGCCGCGCCCGCCTCTTCCCCCACCAGGACGAACCGTCCGGCACCCCGCCGGCCGACGGCACGCGGATCGACGTGCTGTGGTGGGCCTACCCGCTGGTCGGCCCCGGCCCCGCCCGGCTGCTGGTGCTCGCCGCCGACGCCACCCGGCTGCGCGACGAGCGCGGCTACGACGACGAGACCGCCGAACGCATCGCCCCCGGCTTCGCCCGCCACACCGAACTGCCCGCCTCCGCGGAACTGGAGCGCCGGCTCCCCGAGATCCTGCCCAACATGGGCCCCGGACTCAGCAGCCGGATCGTCTCCCAGGTCCTCGAACTCGGCTACCCCGTCCTGGAGTTCAGCCAGTACGACCGGGTGCCCGTCACCCCCTACTGGGGTGTGCCGCGCCGCCCCGGCCGCACCGAGGCCGTCGTACCGCAGCAGCGCACCGCGTCCGTGATCCTCGCCGGCGCCGAGCAGGACCTCGAGTACGCCGCCGTGCGTGAGCGGCTGGAGTTCCTCAATGAGGTCAGCTCCGGCATCGGCACCTCGCTCGACCTCGGTGAGACCATCCGCGAGGTCACCAGCGCCGCCGTGCCCCGCTTCGCGGACTTCGCCGGCACCCATCTGCGCTCGGCGGTCCTGGCGGGCGAGGGTTTCCCGGACGGCCCGCCCGACGCGACCACCGTGATGCACCGCGTCTGGGTCGAGCACAACGACGAACCCGGCCGCTGGGACGACACCGTGCCGGTCGGCGAGACGTTCGCCTTCCCCGAACACACCCCGTTCCACAAGTGCATGGTCACCGGCGAACCGGTCCTCATCCCGAGGGTCACCGAGGAGCTGTCCAACCGCATCTCCGGCGAGTTCGAGAAGCGCGACCTCAGGCCTCTGATCGGCGGCCGCTCCCTGCTCATCGTCCCGCTCAAGGCGCGCAACGTCGTCCTCGGCTTCATGGTGCTCATGCGCCGCCCCGACCGCCCGGCGTTCGACGACATGGACCGCACCACCGGCGCCGAACTCGCCGCCCGCGCAGGCCTCGTGCTCGACAACGCCCGCATGTACACCTACCAGGAGAACGTCGCCGACACCCTCCAGGACAACATGCTGCCGCAGGTGACCCCGCGGATGGCCGGCTGCGACGTGGCGACGCGCTATCTGCCCGGCACCCGGCTCGGCCGGATCGGCGGCGACTGGTTCGACACCGTCAAACTGCCCGGATCGCGCACCGCCCTCGTGGTCGGCGACGTCATGGGTCACGGCCTCAACTCGGCCGCCATGATGGGCCAGTTGCGCACGGCCGTGCAGACCATGGCCGCCATGGAGACCCCGCCGGCCAGGCTCCTGCGCAACCTCGACGACCTGGCCCGGCGCCTCGGCGAGAACTACCTCGCCACCTGTCTGTACGCGGTCTACGACCCGATCCGCGGCGAACTCCACCTCGCCAACGCCGGACACATCCCGCCCGTCCTGGTGCACGCCGAGGACGGCCGCAGCGAACTGCTCGACCTGCCGACCGGCGCCCCCATAGGAGTCGGCGGTGTCGCCTTCGAATCCACCGTCGTCCCCGTCTCACCCGGCGACCGGCTGGTGCTGTGCACCGACGGACTGGTCGAGGTGCGCGGCTCCGACATCGGCGAGGGTCTCGCCGCGCTCTGCGAGTCCGCCGCCCACCCCGCGGCCTCGATGGACGCCGCCTGCGACACCATCATCCGCGCCCTCAACACCCGCGGCGGCCGCAAGGACGACGTCGCCCTGCTCATGGCCCGGCTCAACGGCATCCCCGACGACCACGTCGCCGAATGGCACCTCGAAGCCGACCCGCGCGAGGTGGCACGGGCCCGGCGCCTGGTCCGCGAGCGGCTGGCCGACTGGGGCCTGCCGCAGGCGGTGGAGACGGCGCAGCTGCTGGTCAGCGAGGTCGTCACCAACGCCGTCCAGTACGGCGGAGGCGGTCGGGTGGGACTGCGCGTGGTCCGCACCGACGCCCTGCTGTTCGAAGTCACGGACGACGAACCGGGCCTGCCCGCCATGCTCGGCACCGGGCCCCACGACGAGTCGGGCCGCGGCCTGCGCGTGGTCAGCCGGCTGGCCCGGGAGTGGGGCGCCACCGCAACCGGGCACCGTAAGACCGTCTGGTTCGAACAGGCCCTCACAGGAAGACGCTGAACAGGGGGCGTGCGGCCTGCCTGCGCGCCCCCGCGGGTGACCGGGGTCCACACATCCGGTGAAGGTGACCTCCCGACCCTTGCCCCGCGTACCGCCCTCGCGATATCCCGATCACGGAACCGACCGTGGGGAGAGCGCGATGAACGTCTCGGACAACTACCGCAACGCGTGGGAGAGTTACTGGCGCGAAACCTCCGACGCGACGGGCGAGGCGATCTGGGACTCCGATCCCGCGCTCACCGCCGTGCCGCACAGCGAACTGCTGGTGCCCCACGCGGACACCACACGCACCATCGTGGACCTCGGCTGCGGCAACGGCACCCAGACCCGCTACCTCGCCACCCGGTTCGCCCGCGCCGTCGGCGTCGACCTCTCGCACGCCGCCATCGCACACGCCCGCCGCTCCACCAGCGGCGGCGATGTCGAGTTCCAGCAGCTCGACCTGACCGACACCGACGCCGTACGGGCCCTGCACGACCGGCTCGGCGACAGCAACGTCTACATGCGGGCCGTCATCCACCAGAGCGAACCGGACGCCCGCGCCTCGGTGGCCGCCGCCGTCGCCGAGATCATCGGCAGCGAGGGACGCGCCTTCGTCGTCGAGCTCACCTCCGGCTCGCGGGACGTCCTCAAGCGCGCCTCGGCCGGCCCCGACGGCCCGGGACCCAAGCTGCGCCGCGTCTTCCACCACGGCCTCAAGCCCGCCGACGCCGACGACGAGGAGATCCCGCGCCTGCTCGTCGAGGCCGGCCTGGAGGTCCTCGCCGACGGCGCGACGACCCTGCCGCAGACCGAGTACCTCGCCGACGGCACCCGCATCGACCTGCCGGCGCGCTGGTTCGTACTGACCGGAAAGTGAGCCGGTCCCGGACACCGGATCACGGGGGGGCGGCAGGGCGGGCGGGACACCGCGCCGCCGCCCCGTCGTAGCCTGTCCCTGCCGGGACGCGTAACGTGCGCAGCATGAAGATCCTGATCAGCGCGGACATGGAGGGTGCCACCGGCGTCACCTGGCCGGCCGACGTGCTCCCGGGAACACCGCAGTGGGAGCGGTGCCGGTCGATGTTCACCTCCGACGTGAACGCCGCCGTACTCGGCTTCTTCGACGGCGGCGCCGACCAGGTGCTCGTCAACGAGGCCCACTGGACCATGC
Organism: Streptomyces sp. NPDC005728; assembly: GCF_040630895.1. Taxonomy (NCBI): domain Bacteria; kingdom Bacillati; phylum Actinomycetota; class Actinomycetes; order Kitasatosporales; family Streptomycetaceae; genus Streptomyces; species Streptomyces sp. NPDC005728. The sequence goes on along the minus strand of NZ_JBEXYL010000001.1, from coordinate 108,435 downwards.
GCAACCTGCTCCTGGAGCAACTGGACGAGCGGGTGGAGATGCTCACCGGGCGGCACAAGGCGCTGTCCATGGTGGAGGGCGTACAGCACGGCGACGTGGACGGCATCGCGTTCATCGGCTACCACGCGGGCGCCGGCATGGAGGGCGTCCTCGCCCACACCTACCTCGCGAACCAGATCACCGGGGTGTGGGTGAACGACGTCCGCGCGAGCGAGGGTCTGCTGAACGCGCATGTCGTCGCCGAGTACGGCGTACCGGTCGTCCTCGTCACCGGCGACGACCTGGCCTGCGAGGATGCGCTGGGATACGCCCCCGAGGCGCTGAAGGTCGCGGTCAAGGACCATGTGTCCCGGTATGCGGCGGTCTGTCGCACTCCGGCCCGGACCGCCGCCGACATCCGCGCGGCCGCCGAGGAGGCCGCCGGGCTGGCCGTGCGCCACGAACCGGTACGGGGCGGCCCGTTCACCGTCGCCGTCGAGTTCGACGCCGAGCACCTGGCCATGGCGGCTACCGTCGTCCCGGGCGTCGCCCGCACCGGCGAGCGGAAGGTGGCGTACACCAGCGACACCATGTACGAGGGAATCAGGACCTTCAAGGCGGTCACCACGATCGTCTCGGCCGCGGTGGAGGAGCAGTATGGCTGACCAGCAGGCACTGGACGAGGTGGTCGAGTTCACGTCCGGTCTGATCCGGATCGACACCACCAACCGGGGCGGCGGCGACTGCCAGGAGCGGCCCGCCGCGGAGTACGCGGCCGAGCGCCTGGCCGCAGCGGGCCTGGAGCCCCTGCTGCTGGAGCGGACAGCGGGGCGCACCAACGTCGTCGCCCGGCTCGAGGGCGCCGACCCGTCCGCCGACGCCCTGCTCGTGCACGGCCACCTGGACGTGGTGCCGGCCGAGGCCGCCGACTGGAGCGTGCACCCGTTCTCCGGCGAGATCCGCGACGGCGTCGTGTGGGGCCGCGGCGCCGTCGACATGAAGAACATGGACGCGATGATCCTCGCGGTCGTCCGTTCCTGGGCCCGGCAGGGCATCCGCCCCCGCCGCGATCTCGTCATCGCGTTCACCGCCGACGAGGAGGCCAGCGCGGAGGACGGTTCCGGGTTCCTCGCCGACCGGCATCCGGAGCTGTTCGAGGGGTGCACGGAAGGCATCAGCGAGTCCGGCGCCTTCACCTTCCACGACGGCGCCGGACGGCATATCTACCCGATCGCGGCGGGGGAGCGCGGCACCGGCTGGCTGAAGCTCACCGCACGCGGCCGCGCCGGGCACGGCTCCAAGGTGAACAAGGAGAACGCGGTGACCCGGCTCGCCGCCGCCGTCACGCGGATCGGCGAGTACGAGTGGCCGCTGAGGCTCACCCCGACCGTCCGGGCCGCCCTCACCGACCTCGCCGCCCTCTACGGCATCGACCCGGACTTCTCCGACATGGACCGGCTGCTGGACAAGCTCGGCCCGGCCGCCAAGCTGGTCGAGGCGACCGTACGCAACAGCTCCAACCCGACCATGCTGGACGCCGGCTACAAGCTGAACGTGATCCCCGGGGAGGCGGTCGCCTTCGTGGACGGCCGCTATCTGGCGGGCGGCGAGGACGAGTTCCGCACCACCCTCGACCGGCTCACCGGCCCGGACGTGGACTGGGAGTTCCACCACCGCGAGGTCGCCCTCCAGGCCCCGGTGGACTCGCCGACCTTCGCGAAGATGAGCGCGGCCGTCCAGGAGTTCGCCCCCGAGGGACACGTGGTGCCGTACTGCATGTCCGGCGGCACCGACGCCAAGCAGTTCTCGCGGCTCGGCATCACCGGCTACGGCTTCGCGCCGCTGAAACTCCCCGAGGACCTCGACTACCAGGCGCTGTTCCACGGCGTCGACGAGCGGGTCCCCGTCGAGGCGCTGCACTTCGGCGTCCGGGTCCTCGACCGCTTCCTGCGGACGGCCTAGGCGCATGGCGGACGAGGTGCTGAAGCAGGCGTACGGTTCCTGGCCCTCGCCCATCGACGCGGCGCTGGCCGCCGCGCACGACGGGCAGCCGGAGTGGGTGGGGTTCGTCGGGGACGAGGTCTGGTGGACCGAGCCCCGGCCGGCCGAGGGCGGCCGCCGGGCACTGGTGCGGCGCACCGCCGACGGCGTGGAGGAGTCGGTGCTGCCCGCGCCGTGGAACGTGCGCAGCCGGGTCATCGAGTACGGCGGCCGGCCCTGGACCGGGGCGATGCGGGAGAGCGGACCCCTCGTGGTGTTCACGCACTTCGCCGACCAGCGGCTGTACCGGTGCGAGCCCGGCGGCGAACCACGCCCGCTGACCCCCGTCTCGCCCGTGGGCGGCGGGCTGCGCTGGGCGGAACCCCAGGTGGACCTCGCCCGCGGCGAGGTGTGGTGCGTTCTGGAGGAGTTCACCGGGGACGGCCCGGACGACGTGCGGCGGGTCCTGGCCGCCGTGCCGCTCGACGGCTCGGCCGCCGACGACCGGGCCGCCGTACGCGAACTCACCGACGGCCGGCACCGGTTCGTCACCGGCCCCCGGCTCTCGCCCGACGGCCGCCGGGCCGCCTGGCTCGCCTGGGACCATCCGCGGATGCCGTGGGACGGCACGGAGCTGCTGGTCGGCGAGGTAAGTGACGACGGCACACTGCATACGGTCGACACGGTCGCCGGCGGTCCGGAGGAAGCCGTCGCGCAGGTGGAATGGTCTACAGACGGCCGTCTTCTGTATGCAAGCGACAGCAGCGGCTGGTGGAACCTCTACCGGGACGGCACCCCGCTGTGCCCGCGCGAGGAGGAGTTCGCCGGGCCGCTGTGGAAGCTCGGCCTGCGCTGGTTCGCGCCGCTGGACAACGGACTGATCGCGGTCGTACACGGTCGAGGGTCGACCGTACTCGGGATACTGGATGCAGAATCCGGCGAGCTCGTCGACACCGCCGGACCGTGGACCGAGTTCGCGCCCGCCGTCGCGGCCCACGGCACCAGGGTGGTCGCCGTCGGCGCCGGCGCGCATACCGCATACGAAGTGGTCGAGCTGGACACCAGGAGCGGACGTGCCCGGGCGATCGGCGCCCGGCACCGGGATCCCGTCGACCCCGCGTACTACCCCGAGCCGCAGATCCGCACCTTCACCGGGCCCGGCGGCCGCGAGGTGCACGCCCACGTCTACCCGCCGCACCACCCCGGCCGCACCGCCCCCGACGGCGAGCTGCCGCCGTACGTCATCTGGGCGCACGGCGGACCCACCAGCCGGGTGCCGCTCGTGCTGGACCTGGAGATCGCCTACTTCACCTCGCGCGGCATCGGTGTCGCCGAGGTGAACTACGGCGGCTCCACCGGATACGGCCGTGCCTACCGCGAGCGGCTGCGCGAGCAGTGGGGCGTGGTGGACGTCGAGGACTGCGCGGCCGTCGCCCTCGCCCTCGCCGAGGAGGGCACCGCCGACCGGAGCCGGCTCGCAGTCCGGGGCGGCAGCGCGGGCGGCTGGACCACCGCCGCCTCTCTGACCACGACCGACGTCTACGCCTGCGGCACCATCATCTACCCCGTCCTCGACCTCGCCACCTGGGGCTCCGGGGAGACCCACGACTTCGAGTCGCGGTACCTGGAGTCGCTGGTCGGCCCGCTCGCCGAGGTACCCGCCCGGTACGCCGAGCGCTCGCCCACCGCGCACGCCGACCGGCTCACCGTGCCCTTCCTGCTGCTCCAGGGCCTGGACGACGTGATCTGCCCGCCCGCCCAGTGCGAACGCTTCCTCGCCCGGATCGAGGGCCGCGGCGTGCCGCACGCCTATCTCACCTTCGAGGGGGAGGGACACGGGTTCCGGCGCGCCGAGACCCTGGTCCGCGCCCTGGAGGCCGAGCTGTCCCTGTACGCCCGGGTGTTCGCGCTGGACGCACCCGGTGTCCCGGAGCTGGAGCTGCACACGTGAGAGAACTGGTACGGCCCGCCCGGCTGGCCCCCGGAGCGCGCGTGGCCGTCGTGGCCACCAGCGGCCCGGTGCCCGAGGAACGGCTCCAGGCGGGGCTCGACGTGCTGCGCGGCTGGGACCTCGACCCGGTGGTGGCCCCGCATGTGCTGGACCGGCACGGGGAGTTCGGCTACCTGGCGGGCACGGACGCCGACCGGGCCGCCGACTTCCAGCGCGCCTGGTGCGACCCGGCGGTGGACGCGGTGCTGTGCGCCCGCGGCGGGTACGGCGTGCAGCGGATGATCGACCTGCTCGACTGGGAGGCGATGCGCGCGGCCGGGCCGAAGGTGTTCGTCGGCTTCAGCGACCTCACCGTCCTGCACGAGGCCTTCGCCACCCGCCTCGGACTCGTCACCCTGCACGGGCCCATGGCGGCCGGCATCGACTTCGTCAAGAACGAGCGGGCGCAGCGGCATCTGCGGGCCACGCTCTTCGCGCCGGAGACCGTGCGCACCATCACTTCCGGCGGGACGGCCCTGGTCCCCGGCCGGGCCCGCGGTGTCACCCTCGGCGGCTGCCTGGCCCTTCTCGCCGCCGAACTCGGCACCCCGCACGCCCGCCCCTCGGCGCGCGGCGGACTGCTGTGCCTGGAGGACGTGGGCGAGGAGACGTACCGGCTGGACCGCTACCTCACCCAACTTCTTCGATCGGGCTGGCTGGAGGGCGTGCGCGGGGTGCTGCTCGGCTCCTGGGAGAACTGCGATCCCTACGAACGGGTGCGGCCCATGCTCGCCGACCGTCTCGGTCCGCTCGGCGTCCCCGTCGCCGAGGAGTTCGGGTTCGGGCACTGCGCGGGCGCGTCGACCCTTCCCTTCGGAGTCGCGGCCGAACTCGACGCGGACGCGGGCACATTGACGCTGGACGAGCCCGCCCTGCGCTGAGCCTCGCTACTGAATCTCCGTCAAGAAACCACCCGCACGGTGGTTGACCATGATCTGACACGTGTCACAGCATGACTTCCGGCCGGTATCCGCGTTGCCTCAGTATGGAGGTATCCGTGTCCCGACGCGTGCCCAGATTCCGGGCCCCGCTCGCTCTCGTCCTGGGCGCCGCCCTCGCCGCGCCCCTCGCACCCACCGCTCCCGCTGCCGCGGCCGGCCAGTACAGCGTCACCGCGCTGAAGTTCACCGTCCGGGCCGGCGGTCGCACCTGTACGGTCGACGCCGACCTCTACCGCCCCGCGGGCGTGGACAGATCCCGCCCGGCACCCGCCGTGCTCGCCACGAACGGCTTCGGCGGGAGCAAGTCCGACGGCTCGACCGACGCCATCGGCAAGGCCTTCGCCGAGCGCGGATACGTCTCGCTCGTCTACTCCGGTCTGGGATTCGGCAGGTCCGGCTGCCTCATCTCGCTCGACGACCCCGGTGTCGACGGCACGGCCGCCTCCCGGCTCATCGACTTCCTGGGCGGGAAGCGGGCCGCCGACGACGGCACCGAGGCCGACTTCGTCACCCTCGACTCCGCCGGCGACCCGCGCGTCGGCATGGTCGGCGGTTCCTACGGAGGCGCGATCCAGCTGGCGACGGCTTCCGTCGACCACCGCGTCGACGCGCTCGTGCCCATGGTCACCTGGAACGACCTGGTCTACTCGCTGACCCCGAACAACACCTCCCGGACCGTCCCGGGCGCCTACAAGTGGCAGTGGGCCAACGGCTTCTACCTCACCGGCGAGAGCCAGCCGCTGACCGTGCCCGACCTCGACCCGTCCCGGATCAACTCCCTCGCCTGCCTGCACTTCGTCACCAAGGTCTGCGACACCATCCACACCCTCAACTCCGGCAGCTACCCGGCCCGCGCCACCGCCGAACTGCTCGCCTACGCCCGGAGCGTCTCCCCGGTGTCGTACCTGAGCCGGGTCGAGGCGCCCACCCTGCTGGTGCAGGGGCAGGCCGACACTCTCTTCAACCTCAACGAGGCGACGGCGACGTACAGGACACTCACGTCCCAGGGCACGCCCACGAAGATGATCTGGCAGTCCTGGGGCCACAGCGGCGGCACGACCGACCCGGCCGCCGGCGAACTCGACCTCTCCCCGGGCAGCTTGGAGTCCACGTACGTCGGCAGGCGCATCCTCGCCTGGTTCGACCGCTACCTCCACCGGCGAGGCGACGTCGACACCGGCCCGGCCTTCGCCTACTACCGTGACTGGATCACCGACCCGCACCGTACCTATGCCACCGCCGCCGGCCTTCCCGTCCTCAGCCGGAAGCTCTACCTCTCCGGCGACGGCAAACTCGTGGACAACCGCACGAAGGTGGCCCGCGGCGGCCGCACCTACCGCAACCGGCTCGTCTCCACGAGCCATTCGGAAAGCTCCCTGACCGGGACCGCCGGGCTGCAGGACCCCGTGCCGTACGACACCCCGGGCACGTACCTGGGCTGGACCAGCGAGCCGCTCGCCCGCACCACGGACGTCGTCGGCGCGCCCCGGGCCACCCTGAAGGTCGTCTCGCCGCAGGCCGAGCGGACGCAGAACTCGGGCGACGCCGCCGACAAGCTCGTCCTGTTCGCCAAGGTGTACGACGTCGCGCCCGACGGGACGCAGACGCTCGTGCACCGGCTGGTCGCGCCGGTCCGCGTGCCCGACGTGACCCGGACCTTCACCGTGACCCTGCCGGGCATCGTGCACCGGTACGACAAAGGACACCGGCTGCGGTTCGTGATCGCGGCGAGCGACGACGCGTACTTCGGCAACCGGGGGATCAAGCCGGTCACCGTGGTGAGCGCGCCCGGGGACACCGGGGAACTGGAGCTGCCGGTGCTCGGCGGGTGAGTCACCCGGAGGGCGCCGCCCGCCGTGCGGCCCGGCGCCCTCGGCCCCAGCCTGGTCGCATGAGCCCGAAGACCTCGGACGGCGGCAACGCCACCGGCGGCCGGGGCGGGCTGACGACCCCCGCCCGGATCACCGTGTACGCCCTCGCCCTCCTCGCGCTGATCTTCGTCTTCGAGAACACCGGTGCCACGAGGATCCGGCTGCTGGGTCCCGAGGTCACCATGCCGCTGTGGACGGCCCTGCTCGCCACCGGCCTCATCGGTGCGCTGTGCGGGGCCTACGCCATGAGGCGCCGCGACCGCTGACGCGTACCCTTGCCGGATGCCGCACACCGCCTCCCACTACCTCGCCGAGGGCCCCCGCGTGGGCATCCGCCCCTTCACCCCCGAGGACGGCGCCGAGTTCACGGCCCGGGCCAGACAGAGCAAGGACCTGCACCGGCCGTGGCTGTTCCCGCCGGACACCGACGAGGCCTACGCCGCCTACGCCGAGCCGCTCATCAAGGACCCGGCCCGGGCCGGGTTCCTTGTGTGCGAGAGGGACACCGGGGACATCGCCGGGTTCATCAACATCAACAACATCGTCCGGGGCGGCTTCCAGTGCGGCGCCCTCGGCTACGGCGCCTTCGTGCACGCGGCCGGCCGGGGGCTGATGCGCGAGGGCCTGGAGCTGGTGATCGGATACGCGTTCGGGCCGCTGGGACTGCACCGGCTGGAGATCAACGCCCAGCCCGGCAACGCCGCCTCCGTCGCACTGGCACGGGGCGCCGGCTTCCGCCTGGAGGGCTTCTCGCCGGCCATGATCTTCATCGACGGCGCCTGGCGGGACCACGAACGCTGGGCCCTCACCGCCGAGATGCGCTCCGGCGGCTGACCGTCTCCCCGGCCAGGGCGTACGGCAGGCGCCACGGCCCGGGCTTTGCGCAATCCTGACCGGCAGCTCCCCTGGCCGACTCGCCGCACGCCGGGTTCCATGGCCATCGTGACGAGGATCCGACGTGAGGTACTGACCCTGCCCGCCGCGCAGTTGGGACCCGACAACCCCCTGCCCCCGCTCCGCCTGCTCGACGAGGCCCCCCAGGGTGACGACCGGGAACGCGACGACCTCCCCCGGGACGTGGCCCGCCAGCTCGCTTACGAGCCCCTGCGCAGCCTGCTCCCGGCGCGGGTGCGCGACGGGTACGGCAGAACCCGCGAGCCCCGCACCCTCGACGCCCTGGTGATCGAGAACGACCTGCTGCGCGCCACCGTCCTGCCCGGCCTCGGCGGCCGGATCGCCTCCCTGGTCCACCTGCCCACCGGCCGTGAACTCCTCTACCGCAACCCGGTGTTCCAGCCCGCCGACTTCGCCCTCAACGGCGCCTGGTACTCCGGCGGCATCGAATGGAACATCGGTGCCACCGGCCACACTGCCCTCTCCTGCGCACCCCTGCACGCCGCCCGTGTCCCCGCCCCGGACGGCGGCGAGATGCTCCGGCTGTGGGAGTGGGAACGGCTGCGCGACCTGCCCTTCCAGGTCGACCTGTGGCTTCCGGAGGGCTCCGGCTTCCTCCACGTCGGTGTCCGGATCCGCAACCCGCACGAGCGCCCGGTGCCCGCGTACTGGTGGTCCAACACCGCCGTACCCGAGGACCGCCGGATCCTCGCCCCCGCCGAGGAGGCCTGGCTCCCCGACTCCCCCGAGGGCGCGGCGGGCACCCCCGACGGCTGCCGGCGCCGCCTGCGCCGGGTGCCCGTCCCCTCGTACGACGGCATCGACCGCACCCACCCCCTCAACAGCCCTTACGCCGCCGACTACTTCTACGAGGTGCCGAACGGCCGCCGCCGCTGGATCGCCGCGCTGGACGCCGACGGGCACGGGCTGGTGCAGACCTCCACCGACGTGCTGCGCGGCCGCAAGCTGTTCGTCTGGGGCAGCGGGCCCGGCGGCCGGCGCTGGCAGCAGTGGCTGACCGAGCCCGGCACCGGCGGCTACTGCGAGATCCAGGCCGGACTCGCCCGTACCCAGCTGGAACACGTCCGGCTGGAACCGGAGAGCGAGGTGTCCTGGATGGAGGCGTACGGGCCGCTCGACGCACCGCGCGACGGCGAGTGGACCGCGGTCCTCCAGGGCGCCGAGGAGCGGCTGGCGGCGGTGCTGCCGCGCGATCGCGTCGAGGAGGCGTACGCGGCCTGGAGGCCGTACGCCGACACCGAACCCGGCGAGACCCTGGCCACCGGCTCCGGCTGGGGCGCGCTGGAAGCCCTGCGCGCCGGCTGGAAACTGCCCGGGACGCCCTTCCCCGAGACCACCCTCGGCGACGCGCAGGCGCCCTGGCTGGAGCTGCTGCACACCGGCTCCCTGCCGGAGCCGCGCCGGGTCCGACCGCCCGGCGAGACACTGGTCGCCCCGCACTGGCGGGACATGCTGGAGACCGCGCCCGCCACCCCGCACACCGAGTACCACCTCGGCGTCGCCCAGTGGCACGCCGGCGACCGCGCCCAGGCGGTCCGCAGCTGGGAGCGGGCCGTCCCGCTCGCGCCGTCCCAGTGGCCCCTGCTGCGCTGCCTCGCCGTCGCCGACCAGGAGGCCGGCCACCACGAGCGGGCCGCCGAACGGTACGCGGAGGCCTTCGAGGACCTGTGCCGGGAGCGGCGCGACGACGGCGAGACCTGGACGGCCGCCGTGGCCGCGCTCGGCCGGGAAGCCCTGGAGGCGCTTCTGCGGGCCCGGCGCACGGCCGACGCCCGCGCCGTCTGGGACGGGCTGCTGCCCGCCGTCCGCCGGCGCGGCCGGTTCCGGCTGCTGGAGGCCGAGCTGCTGCTCGCCGAGGGGCGCCGCGCCGACGCCCGGGCCGTCTTCGACGCGGGTTTCGAGGTGGCGGACCTGCGGGAGGGCGCGGAGGTGCTCGGCCGGCTCTGGGCCCGTCTCACCGACGAGCCCCTGCCGGCCCGCTACGACTTCCGGATGCGCCCGGACAGCCCCTAGCCCGCTTGGTCGACGTACTCGAAGACCGAGCCGTCCGGATGCACCGCGATCAGGTTCCGGCCCACCGGCGTCGGCACCGGTCCCGCGAGGATCCGGGCGCCCAGGTCCGTGAGCAGCCGGTGCGCCTCGTCCACGTCCTTCACCGCGATCGTGGCCGCCACCTTGCGCAGCAGTTCCAGCTCGGACTCGGGTCCGCTCATCAGCAGGAAGGACCCGATCGCGGCGACCTCGACGTCCCCGCGCCGGAACCGGAGCGCCCTGCCGCCCGCCAGACGCTCGTAGAAGGGGATCGTGGCTTCGAGGTCGTCGACGCAGATGCGCAGCGAGGCGCCCAGAATCTCCATGCGCAGGAGCCTAGTTGGGGCGGCCGGGCCCGCACAGACCGTGGGCGATGCCGGTGCCGTTACGCATCCTGCCGGGCGGGTACCCGCAGTTCATGGACCGTTTGGATCACCTGGAACATCTGGACAAGCACCTCGTCGACGAGCTGGCCCAGGTGGCGCGCGAGACGGTACGCGACGAGCTGCGCGAGCAGACCCGCAAGCAGCGCCGCACGGCCGTGCTCTACGCCGCCTCGGGCACCCTCGCCCTGTACGCGGGCGGCGCCCTCGCGCTCGCCCTGGGCCTCGGCCTGGCGGCCGGCCTGCCCGGCTGGGCGGCCGCGCTGATCACCGCCGCGATCCTGGGCGTCCTCGCCCACGTGCTGCGCGGCGCCGCCCACCCGAGACACCCCCACGGCTCCGCCGCGGGCCCGGGCGGCACCTCCACGGCCACCCCGCCCGGCGGGCTCGGCGTGCCCTACCCACCGATGCCGCCCCAGTCCCCGACCCGCCCGGACCTCGACCCCGAGGGCCCGCACCACCGGGCCTGACCGCATGGCCGCGCAGCCCGCCGGGACGGACCGGCGTCCGGGTGAGACGAGCGGCGTTTGGGTGGCGCGGCCCCGGTTACGCGGAAGGCCTCGGAGGAACCACACCGCCGGAGGCACACCGTGAGCCGACCACGCGTCGTCATCGTCGGCGCCGGTTTCGCCGGGTACCGGGCCGCCCGCACCCTCGCCCGCGTGACCCGGGGCCGCGCCCGCATCACGCTCCTCAACCCGACCGACTACTTCCTGTACCTGCCCCTTCTGCCCCAGGTGGCCGCCGGGATCCTGGAACCCCGCCGGGTCACCGTGTCGCTGCCCGGCACCCTGCACGGGGTGCGGCTGCTGCTCGGCGAGGCGGACGGTGTCGACCTCGACCGGCGCAGCATCCACTACACGGACCCCGAGGGCGGCACCGGCAGCGTCGGCTACGACCGGCTGGTGCTGGCCGTCGGCAGCGTCAACAAGCTGTTGCCGGTCCCCGGCGTCGCCGAGCACGCGCACGGGTTCCGCGGGCTGCCCGAAGCGCTGTACCTGCGCGACCACGTCACCCGGCAGGTGGAGCTGGCCGCGGCGGCCGACGACCCGCGCCACCGTGCCGCCCGGTGCACGTTCGTCGTGGTCGGCGCGGGCTACACCGGCACCGAGGTGGCCGCGCAGCTGCAACTGCTCACCGACAGCCTCGCGCGCCGCCTGCTGCCCGGCACCGCGCGGCCGCGCTGGATCCTGCTGGACGTGGCACCCCGAGTACTGCCCGAGCTGGACGAGCGGCTCTCCCGCGCGGCCGACCGGGTGCTGCGGGCGCGGGGCGTCGACGTACGGACGGGCACCTCCGTGAAGGAGGCCACGCGCGAGGGGGTGCTGCTCAGCGACGGCGGGTCCGTCCCGTCGCGGACCCTGGTGTGGTGCGTCGGGGTCCGGCCGGATCCGCTGGTCGAAGCGGTCGGGCAGCCGGTGGAGCAGGGACGGCTGATCGTCGATCCGTACCTCCAGGTGCCGGGCCGCTCCGACGTCCACGCCTGCGGGGACGCGGCGGCCGTGCCCGATCTGGAGCGCCCCGGCAGGTTCACGCCCATGACGGCCCAGCACGCCTGGCGGCAGGGCAAGGTGGCCGGCGAGAACGTGGCCGCCTCCCTCGGCCTCGGCCGGCGCCGGCGCGCCTACCGCCACCGCGACCTGGGCTTCGCCGTCGACCTCGGAGGCGTCCAGGCGGCCGCCAACCCGCTCGGCGTCCCGCTGTCCGGCCTGCCCGCCGGCGTGGTCACCCGCGGCTACCACCTGGCCGCGCTGCCCGGCAACCGCGTCCGCGTCGCCGCCGACTGGCTGCTGGAGGCCGTACTCCCGCGCCAGGCCGTCCAGCTGGGCCTCGTACGGTCCTGGTCGGTCCCCCTGGACACGGCCTCACCGGAGCCGGCCCGGCAGCGGCCCGGCGGCGAGCCCGCCCGGCAGCAGACCCTTCCCCGGAATCCGCTCCAAGGAGACTCATGAACACCGCCGAACTCGCCGAACTCGGCCAGCAGTTGCGTGTGGACAGTGTGCGGGCCGCCGCCGCGGCGGGGTCGGGGCACCCGACCTCCTCGATGTCCGCCGCCGACCTGATGGCCGTCCTGCTCGCCCACCACCTGCGCTACGACTTCGAACGCCCCGAACACCCCGCCAACGACCGCTTCGTCCTGTCCAAGGGACATGCCTCGCCCCTGCTGTACGCCGCCTTCAAGGCGGCCGGTGCCATCGAGGACGGCGAGATGGTCACCTTCCGCAAGCTCGGCAGCCGCCTCGAAGGACACCCGACCCCGCGCCGGCTGCCCTGGGTGGAGACGGCCACCGGCTCGCTCGGCCAGGGCCTGCCGGTCGGCGTCGGCATCGCGCTGGCCGGCAAGCGCCTGGACCGTGTCGGCTACCGCGTGTGGGTGCTGTGCGGGGACAGCGAGCTGGCCGAGGGCTCGGTGTGGGAGGCCGCCGAACACGCCGCGTACGAGCACCTGGACAACCTGATCGCGATCGTGGACGTCAACCGGCTCGGCCAGCGCGGCCCGACCCGGCACGGCCACGACCTGGGCGCCTACGCCCGCCGCTTCCACGCCTTCGGCTGGCACACGATCGAGGTCGACGGGCACGACGTCGACGCGATCGACCGGGCCTACGGTGCGGCGCTGGCGACGACCGGGCAGCCCTCGGTGATCCTCGCCCGCACCCTCAAGGGCAGGGGTGTCGCCTCGGCCGAGGACCGCGAGGGCCTGCACGGCAAGCCGCTGCCCGAGCCCGAGGAGGCCGTCACCGAACTGGGCGGACGGCGCGACCTGCACGTCCGGGTCGGCGAGCCGCCCGCCGCCGCGATGCTCCGCTCCGCCACCACCGAGGTCCTGCGGCTGCCGCACTACGACCAGGGGGACCAGGTCGCCACCCGGGACGCCTTCGGCGCGGCCCTCGCCGCGCTCGGCACCGCCCGCGGCGACGTCGTCGTCCTGGACGGCGAGGTCGGCGACTCCACCCGTACCGAGGTGTTCGCCAAGGAGCACCCCGACCGCTTCTTCGAGTGCTACATCGCCGAACAGCAGCTCGTCGCCTCCGCCGTCGGCATGGCGTCACGCGGCTGGACGCCGTTCGCCGCCACGTTCGCGGCGTTCTTCACCCGCGCCCACGACTTCGTGCGGATGGCGGCGATCAGCGGCTCCGGGATCAACCTGGTCGGCTCGCACGCCGGCGTCGCGATCGGGCAGGACGGGCCCTCGCAGATGGGCCTGGAGGACCTGGCGATGTTCCGGGCCGTGTACGGCTCGACCGTGCTGTACCCGTGCGACGCCAACCAGACCGCCCGGCTGGTCACGGAGATGGCCGCCCTCGACGGCGTCCGCTATCTGCGGACCTCGCGCGGCAAGAGCCCGGTCGTCTACGGACCCGAGGAGGAGTTCCCGGTCGGGGGCAGCAAGGTGCTGCGCTCCGGTGACCGGGACCGGCTGACGCTCGTCGCCGCCGGGGTCACCGTGCACGAGGCGCTCGCCGCCGCCGACCGGCTCGCCGAGGAGGGCATCGCGGTGCGGGTGGTCGACCTGTACTCCGTCAAGCCCGTCGACGCGGAGACCCTGCGCCGGGCCGCCGAGGAGACCGGCTGTCTGGTGACCGTGGAGGACCACCACCCGGAGGGCGGCCTCGGCGACGCGGTCGCGGAGGCGTTCGGCGACGGCCGGCCGGTGCCCCGCCTGGTCCGGCTCGCGGTGCGCACCATGCCCGGCTCGGCCGCGCCCGACGAGCAGCTGCACGCGGCCGGCATCGACGCCGCGGGCATCGCGGCCGCGGCGAAGCTGCTGGTCGAGGAGGCGATCGTGCGGTGAGTACGGACCCCGACGACGGGGTGCGGACGATCCGGGCGGGCCGCCGTACGGTGGAGATCCAGCGGCCCGGGAAGGTGCGCCCGCGGGCGGCCGCACGTTCGCCGAGGAAGATCTTCGGCTCATCGTCGCATCGGTCGACAAGGCCGCGGAGATGGGCATTGACTGGTGGGAGACCGACCCCGCTCTCTCCGCCCGGGCCCGCCAGGACGCACCCGCCCGGGAGAACGCCGAGCCGAGGGAGCGGCCGGCGCGTCACGAGGAGCTGGAACCCGGCCGTGTGCCGAAGGAGGCCCCATGACCGGACTGCGGTACGTCTACGCCGTCTGCCGCCCCCTCGGCGCGCCCCTGCAGGCCGAACTGACGGGCATCGGGGGCGCCCCGGCCGCGCTGCTGCACCACCACGGCCTGGTCGCGGTCGTCAGTACGGTCCCGGAGCAGGACTTCTGCGAGGAGGCACTGCGGGCCCGCCTGGAGGACCTCGACTGGCTGGCCGCCACCGCCCGGGCCCACCAGGGCGTGATCGACGCGCTCACCACCGTCACCACCCCGCTGCCGCTCCGGCTCGCGACCGTCTTCCTGGACGGCAGCGGGGTGCGCGCGATGATCGAGGACCGCGAGGACGACTTCCGGCGCATCCTCGACCGGCTGGAGGGCCGGGTCGAGTGGGGCGTCAAGGTGTACGTGGAGAGCGAGCCCACCGAGCCCGCCGCCTCCGCCGCGGCGCCCCCGTCCAGCGGGCGGGACTACCTGCGCAGGCGCCGTGAGTCCACGCATGCGCACGAGGAGAGACGGCGCAGTGCCGAGACGTTCTCCCGGACCCTGCACGAGCGGCTCTCCCGGTGTGCCGAGGACTGCCGGCTGTACCCGCCGCAGAATTCCGCGCTCTCCGGAACGCCGGACCGTAATGTGCTCAACGCGGCCTATCTGGTGTCCCGGGCGGACTCCGAGGAATTCGTGGAACTGGTGGACCGCACGAAGGACGAGCTGCCCGGGACACATGTGGAACTCACCGGCCCCTGGGCCGCCTACTCGTTCACCGGGGAGGACCGGTGACGCCGGGCGCCGGGAGACCGACCTGAACGCGCTGATCGGCTCAGCCGGTGCGGTGGGCCGGACTCAGGCCTCCTTACGGCACAGAATCTCCCCGTGGAGCACCGCGAACCAGCCGTCCTCCCGCCGGCCCCACTCCCGCCACGCCTCGGACACCGCCCGCAGGTGCTCCGGCGTCGCGTGGCCGCCCTGCGTGGCCCGGTCGGCGTAGGCCGAGGCGAGGGTGCGGTCCGCCCACAGCCCGCTCCACCAGGCCCGCTCCTCGGGCGCGGCGAACGTCCAGGTGCCGGTGGTGGCCGTGAGGTCCCGCAGGCCCGCGGCCAGCGCCCAGGACCGCAGCCGGCGCCCGGCGTCGGGCTCGCCGCCGTTGGCCCGGGCGACCCGCTCGTACAGGTCCAGCCAGTCGTCCAGGCCCGGCACCGCCGGATACCAGGTCATCGCCGCGTAGTCGGCGTCGCGTACGGCGATGAACCCGCCGGGCTTCGTCACCCGGTGCATCTCGCGCAGCGCCTGCACCGGGTCGCCGACGTGCTGCAGGACCTGGTGGGCGTGGACCACGCAGAACGTGTCGTCGGGGTAGTCCAGGGCGTGGACGTCGGCGACCGCGAAGTCCACGTTGGCCAGGCCGCGGCCGGCGGCGGTGTCCCGGGCCTGTTCCAGGATCCCGGGCGCCCGGTCGACACCGGTGACATGGCCCTCGGGGACCAGTTCCGCCAGGTCGGCGGTGATGGTGCCCGGGCCGCAGCCGATGTCCAGGATCTTCATGCGGGGCTTGAGCACGCCGAGCAGATAGGCCGCGGAGTTGGCGGCGGTCCGCCAGGTGTGCGACCGCAGCACCGACTCGTGGTGCCCGTGTGTGTAGACGGCGGTCTCCTGCGCTTGCGGCATGGCTGTACCCCTTCGCCCCTCGTCGACGGACCGGGCAGGCGGGCCCTGCGACCCCCTGACGCGGTACGTCGAACGGTACGCGCACGTGCCGAATAATGAGACCCGCGTTTCAAGATATGGACAACAGGCGCCTGGTGACCCCTGGTCAGGGCAGGGGCCGGTACACCGTCAGCGCCTCGGGCAGCTTCTCCACCAGCACCTCGCCGCCGACCTCGGCGACCTCGCCGTCGTACGCCAGCGGCGTCCCGGGCGCCAGACCGGTCAGCCGCAACCGGGTCACCTGCTCCGCCGCATGGGCCCGGGACCGGGTGAGCGGACCCGCCGCCGCGGCCGCCAGCAGCCTGAGCGCCGGCCGGCGGCCGCCGTGCACGACCCGCACGTCCAGCCGCCCGTCCGCCAGGTCGGTCCGGCGGCCGGGCGCGAGCCCCATGCGGTGGTACACCCCGTTGCCCACGAACAGCAGCCACAACGGGCCGCGCCGCCCGCCCAGGTCCGCCTCCAGCGGATGCCGGTCGGCGCGCAGCACCCGCCACGCCCCGAGCACCCCGGCCGGCCAGCCGCCGATCCGGGACGACCAGCGCTCCCGCTCCCGCACCAGCTCCGGATAGACGCCCAGAGCGAGCGTGTTGAGGAAGACACCCTCGCGGTCAGCCGCCTCGAACCGGCCGACGTCCACCCGGACCGCCTCGCCCCGCCGGACCGCGCGGGCCGCCTCGCGCTCGTCCTCCACCCCGAGATCGTGGGCGAAATGGTTGAGCGTGCCCCCGGGCAGCACCGCGAGCGGCAGACCGTGCCGCAGGGCGACCGCGGCCGCCGCGTTCACCGTCCCGTCGCCCCCGCACACCCCGAGCGCCCGCGCCCGCACGGCCGCCCTCTCCAACTCGGCCCGCACGTCCGGAGGTTCGCACTCCACGACCTCCGCCTCGGGCAGCGCCTCCCGGAGGACACGCACCCCCTCCGAGCCGCCCGAGGCCCGGTTGGCGACGACCACGAGCCCCTCGCCCTCGGACAGCGCCGGCGCCCCGGCCCGCGGCCGGGCCGGCGGCGCGACCTGGGCACGGGTCGGCACCAGGCCCCGTACGGCGAACGCGGCACCCGCGCCCAGCGCGGCCCCCGCGAGCACGTCGCTCGGAAAGTGCACGCCCGTGTAGACGCGGGACATGGCCACCGAGAACGCCACCGGAGCCACCACCGCCCCCCACGCCGGTGACTCCAGGGCCACGCCGGTCGCGAAGGCGGCGGCCGACGCGGCGTGACCGGACGGGAACGAGGTGGTGATCGGCTGCCGCCCCAGCCGCCGGACATGCGGCACCGGGTCAAGCGGCGGCCGCGCGCGCCGCACCGACCGCTTGCCGAGGGTGTTGATGGTCACGGAGGCCAGGCTCAGCGAGGCGATCCCGCGGAGGGCGGCACGCCGGGCCCGCGGCGTACGGCTCGCCGCGATCACCGCGGCCGTCGCGAACCACAGCACCCCGTGGTTCGCGCTCCGGCTCAGCAGCGGCAGCACCCGCTCGGCGCCCGGCCAGTGCCGGCCGGCAGCCGCCTCGAACAGCCGGGCGTCCAGGGCCAGCGGCACCTGCAGGGCACGCCGGCCGGTCGTCGGGACAGCGGTGAGATCCACGTCAGGGCTCATGGGATGCGGTTACCCTGAAGCGGTCGTTTCTTGCGCTTTTCCTACGCTGACGGCCTGACCGAAGCGAGAGGAACCCCCGGATGCGCCTGCTCCTCGTCCGCCACGGCCAGATCCCGTCCAACGTGGACCACCTGCTGGACACCGCCGTACCCGGCCCGGGCCTGACCCCGCTCGGCGAACGGCAGGCCGCCGCCCTGCCCCGGGCGCTCGCGGGCGAGGACATCGAGGCCCTGTACGCCTCCACCCTGATCCGCACCCGGCTGACGGCCGCCCCGCTGGCCGCCGCCCGCGGCCTGGAGGTGATCGTCCGCGCCGGCATCCGCGAGGTCTCCGCCGGCGACCTGGAGATGCGGCCCGGCGACTCCCCGGAGGGCAGGCAGTACATGCGTACGGTGTTCGCCTGGGCGGCCGGGGACACCGCTCTGCGGATCCCCGGCGGCGAGAACGGGGAGGAGGCCCTGTCCCGGTACGACGCGGTGATCGCCGAGGCCGCCGCGAGCGGCGCCGGAACCGTCGCGATGGTCAGCCACGGCGCCGCCGTCCGCCTGTGGACCGCCGCCCGCGCCGACAACGTCGACATCGCCTTCGCCGCCGCCCGCCCGCTCGACAACACCGGCGTGGTGATCCTGGAGGGCTCCCCGTCCGACGGCTTCAAGGCCCTGACCTGGGCCGGCGCCACGGTCGTACCGGCGGGCGACAGCGGCCCGGCCGGAGAACCCGTGGACGCGGCCGGCTGAGCGGGCAGCCGCCGCCGGTCCCGGCCGGACCGGCGTGCCCCGGTCGGATATGCGTTTGCCCCAGGTCGGGGGTGCCCCACAGAATGCCTCCTCATGGGACACCTGGAAGCCGCGCACCTCGAGTACCACCTCCCCGACGGGAGGACGCTGCTCGGCGATGTCTCCTTCCGGGTCGGCGAAGGCGCGGCCGTCGCTCTGGTCGGCCCGAACGGCGCCGGCAAGACGACCCTGCTCCGGCTGATCTCCGGCGAGCTGAAACCGCACGGCGGCACGGTCACCGTCTCCGGCGGCCTCGGTGTGATGCGCCAGTTCGTGGGCTCCGTCCGGGACGAGACGACGGTACGCGACCTCCTCGTCTCCGTGGCACCGCCCCGCATCCGCGAGGCGGCCGAGGCCGTCGACCGGGCCGAGCACGCCCTCATGACCGTCGACGACGAGGCCGCCCAGCTCACCTACGCCCAGGCCCTCGCCGACTGGGCAGAGGTACGCGGGTACGAGGCCGAGACGCTGTGGGACATGTGCACCACCGCCGCACTCGGCATGCCGTACGAGCGGGCCCAGTGGCGGCAGGTGCGCACCCTCTCCGGCGGCGAGCAGAAACGCCTCGTCCTGGAGGCGCTGCTGCGCGGCACCGACCAGGTCCTGCTCCTGGACGAGCCGGACAACTACCTGGACGTCCCCGGCAAGCGGTGGCTGGAACAGCAGCTGAAGGAGACCCGCAAGACGGTCCTGTTCGTCTCCCACGACCGCGAACTCCTCGCCCGCGCCGCCGAGAAGATCGTCTCCGTGGAACCCGGCCCGGCCGGCGCCGACGCCTGGGTGCACGGCGGCGGCTTCGCCACCTACCACGAGGCCCGCCGCGAACGCTTCGCCCGCTTCGAGGAACTGCGCCGCCGCTGGGACGAGAAGCACGCCCAGCTGAAGAAGCTCGTCCTGAACCTCCGTCAGGCCGCCGCCGTCAGCCACGAGATGGCCTCCCGCTACCAGGCCGCGCAGACCCGCCTGCGCAAGTTCGAGGAGGCCGGCCCGCCGCCCGAGCCGCCGCGCGAACAGGACATCACCATGCGCCTGAAGGGCGGCCGTACCGGCGTGCGGGCCGTCACCTGCAAGGGACTCGAACTGACCGGCCTGATGCAGCCCTTCGACCTGGAGGTCTTCTACGGCGAACGGGTCGCCGTGCTCGGCTCCAACGGCTCGGGCAAGTCGCACTTCCTCAGACTCCTCGCCGGCGAGGACGTGGCACACACGGGGGAGTGGAAGCTCGGCGCACGGGTCGTCCCCGGCCACTTCGCGCAGACCCACGCCCACCCCGAGCTGCAGGGCCGCACCCTGCTCGACATCCTGTGGAAGGAACACGCCCAGGACCGGGGCGCGGCCATGTCCCGGCTGCGCCGCTACGAACTGACCGGCCAGGCCGAACAGTCCTTCGACCGGCTCTCCGGCGGCCAGCAGGCCCGCTTCCAGATTCTCCTGCTGGAGCTGCAGGGAGTCACCGCGCTGCTGCTCGACGAGCCCACCGACAACCTCGACCTGGAGTCCGCCGAGGCTCTCCAGGAGGGCCTGGAGGCCTTCGAGGGCACGGTCCTCGCGGTCACCCACGACCGCTGGTTCGCCCGCTCCTTCGACCGCTTCCTGGTCTACGGCAGCGACGGCCGCGTCCGCGAGACCCCCGAGCCCGTCTGGGACGAACGCCGGGTGGAACGGACCCGGTAGCCCCGAGCTGCGCCAAAGGGCCCGGGGAGCCGGATCTTCGTACAGTGGATGCAGGAACGCGAGCTACGACGAGCGGGGCACCACCATGACCGGAGTCGACCCCAGCCGACTGGACGACCAGCAGCTCATGAAAGAGCTGGAGACGATCCACCGCACGCGCCACGACACCCTCCTGTACGGCTCGAACGACGCGCTGCGGGCCCACAACGAGCGCATGGCGCAGCTCGAGGGCGAGTACCTGCGCCGTAACCCGCGCCGCCTGGTCAGCTCGGGCCGCACCCGCGAGGGCGCCCGCGAGCGCGGCTGCGGCGAAACGGCGGCTCCGGGCACGTCCGGCACCTGAGGCGGCCTCCCCCTTTCCTGTCTCTCCACCTCCGCGGAAACGGTCGCGGCGGCCGGCGCAGGGTCACCCGTCAGGCCGTTCGCGTCCCGCTAATGGGGTCCGGCCGCGCGCGGTACGGCGTCCGCCGGGCTGTGATGGCAACGAGGGGCACGCAGGCCGTGTCCCACGGCCGCACCACCGGCCGCCTCCGTTCGCCGTCTCGCCGAGGAGCCCGCCCCATGCGCCGCACCGCCCGTGCCCTGTCCGTCACCGTTCTGGCCGGCGCCGCGCTCGTCATGGCGGGGCCCGCCGCGACCGCGCACCCCGCCGACGGGGAGATCCCCGGACCCGCACCCTCCGGCAGCACCCTCACCCGGTCCGTGCCCTGCGACGACCTCGCCGGGCCGCCACCGGACACCCTGGACGTCCCCTCGCAGCTGACTGCGGACGGCACCACCCGGTGTGCCGAGGGCCTGGAGTCCGAGGGCCTGGAGTCCGAGGGCCTGGCGGCCGACGGCCAGGAGAGGGGCCAGGGCCAGGGGCAGGAGCTGGAGCAGGGAGAGGTGCCGGGTCCGGCGCTGGAGCCGGGACAGGAGCCTGGGCCGGCCCAGGGGCAGCGGCAGGAGTCGGGGACGGCCCAGGAGCCAGGGCAGGGGCAGGAGTCCGGCCAGGGGCAGGAATCCGGGGCGGGGCAGGCTTCAGGTGAGGGGCAGTGGCAGGAACCCGGGTCGGGTGAGGACTCGGGGCAGTGGCAGGAGGCCGGGGCCGGGCAGGCCTCGGGTCAGGGCCAGAGTCAGGGCCAGAGTCAGGAGCAGGGGCAGGTTCCAGGCCAGCGGCCGGAGGAGGGGCGGGAGTGCGCGGCGGGCGGCTCCTGCACCGGTGACCAGGAGTGCGGGGACTCCCCGGACGCGTCCTGCTCCGAAGGGCACGGCTGCCGCGAGGCCGGCGACGACGCCGACTGCGGCTCGGCGTCCGAACAGCAAGGGGTCGCGGCGGGGCAGGGCGGCACCTTCGACGACTCGGTTCCGGCACTGGTCGTCGGCGGTGTGCTGATCGCCGCCGCCTTCGGCGGCGCCGGCTACCGGCTGTGGGGCCGCCGACGGCCGTCGGCCGGCTGACGCGTCGCCCGGACCAGCGCGGTGACCGGGACGACTCCGGATCACCGGCCACGGCCGTCCGTCCGCCGGGCACGGATTCCCGGGGCACCACCAGCAGACACCGTACGCACGAGCCACGCTCCCGGCGGCCCGGGAGCAGCCACACTGGAGCATCCGGGCGGGAGCGGCCGACGAGGAGAGCACGGCCCGGACGGGAACACCACACGGCACCACGGACTGCGCGGAGGCGGACATGCGGCGGACGCACCCGGAGGGCCACGGCCCCGTCCGTTACGGGCCGCCGCTGCCCGGCGACGGCCTGCCCGTCCTCCCGGAACTCGTCGCCGTCCTCGCCGCCGCCGCAGGCCGCTCCGAAGCCCAGCCCGTCGGCGGGTCTCCCGCCCTGCTGGAGGCGGCCTGCGGCTACTGGACCCGGCGCGGACTGCCCTGCGTCCCCGACCGCGTGGCCGCCGGCCCCGGCGCCCCCGCGCTGCTGCTCGCCCTGACCGCCGCGCTCGCCGGCGACACCGGTGACGTGCTCGTGCCGCGCCCGTGCGCCGCCTGGTGGGCGCCCTACGCCCGGCTGCTGGGCAGGCCCGTCTTCCATGTGCCGACCCCGGCCGAGAGCGGCGGCGTCCCCGACCCGTACGCCCTGCTGGAAACCGTCCGCAGGGTTCGTACCGAGGGCGGCGATCCCCGGCTGCTGGTGCTGTCCGTCGCCGACGACCCCACCGCCACCGTCGCCCCGCCCGAGCTGCTGCACGAGACCGTCGAGGCGGCTGCCGCCGAGGGCCTGCACCTGGTCAGCGACGAGACCTGGCGCGACACCCTGCACGACCCGCACGCGACCGTCCTGCTCAGCCCCGCCGAGATGCTGCCCGACCGGGTCACCGTCGTCACCGACCTGGCCGGCGCCCTGCTGCCGGCCGGCTGGCCCGCCGCGGTCGCCCGCTTCCCCTCCACCGGTGCGGGGGAGCACCTCCACGCGCGCGTGCTCGACATCCTCACCGCGCTCGGCGCCCGGATCGCCGCACCGGTCGCGGCCGCGGCCGGGTACGCCCTCGACGAACCCACACCCGCCACCGAGCGCCGCGAGGCCGTCGTACGCCTGCACGCGCGCGTGGCCGCCGCCGCGTACGGCACGGTCGTCGCCGCGGGCGCCTTCGCCCGGCCGCCACAGGCCGGCCGCCACCTGTACACCGACCTCGGCCCGCTGCGCGAGGCGCTCGCCGCACAGGGCGTCGGCGACGCCCAGGAACTGGAGGACCTCCTCACCACCCGGCTCGGCATGCCCGCGCCCGGCGGCCACCGCTTCGGCGACGACCTCGGGGCGCTGCGCGTACGGCTCGCCACGGGGCCCCTGCTGGGCGGCACGGACGAGGAACGCACGGAATGCCTCACGTCACCCGCACCGCTGGAACTGCCACACGTGCAGCGCGCGTTGACGTCCTTGGGGTCGGCCTTCGGCGATCTCCGCGACGACGCTCGGCGACGGGAGCCTCCTCGATGACGCAGCAGACGCACGAGCCCGAGTCCGCCACCCAGGCCCCGGCCACCCGCAGCGGCGAGGCCGGCGCCCCCGCAACCCCGGCCCCGGCCCCCCTCGCACCCCCGTTCCCGCCGCTGGCCGAGCCCCGCCCGCTGGGCGAACACCGGGTGTGGCCGCGGACCTTCCACGACCGGCTCACCGCGCCCCTGCCCGGCCTCAAGGCCCTGGCCCGCTTCGCCCGCGAGGGCGCCGTACGCCCCGGCCTCGAAGGCCTCACCGACGTCCCCCGGATCCCCTGCGCACCCGGCCCGCTGCCCCGCACCGACAGCCGCACGCTCGCCGTCACCTGGGCGGGACACGCCAGTTGGATCGTCCGGGCCGGCGGTCTGACCGTCCTCACCGACCCCGTCTGGTCCCGCCGCATCATCGGCACCCCGGCCCGCATCACCCCCGTCGGCATCGACTGGGACACCCTCCCGCGCGTCGACGCGGTCGTCATCAGCCACAACCACTACGACCACCTGGACGCCCCCACCCTGCGCAGGCTCCCGCGCGCCACACCGGTGTTCGTGCCTGCCGGCCTCGGCAGCTGGTTCCGGCGCCGCCGGTTCACCTGCGTCACCGAGCTGGACTGGTGGGAGGGCGCCGAACTGTCCGGCGTCCGCTTCGACTTCGTGCCCGCCCACCACTGGTCCAAGCGCACGCTGACCGACACCTGCCACAGCCTCTGGGGCGGCTGGGTTCTCACCACCCCCGACGGACAGCGCCTCTACTTCGCCGGCGACACCGGCTACGGCCACTGGTTCTCCCGCATCGGCCGCCGCTACCCCGGGATCGACCTGGCCCTCATGCCCATCGGCGCCTACGACCCCCGCTGGTGGCTCCGCGACGTCCACTGCGACCCGGAGGAGGCGGTACAGGCCACCCTGGACCTGGGCGCGAGAAGAATGGCGCCGATGCACTGGGGCACGTTCGTCCTCTCCGCCGAGCCGGTCCTGGAACCGCTGACGCGGGTGCGGACGGCATGGGAGAAGGCAGGGATGGACCGGCAGGACCTGTGGGATCTGCCGGTCGGGGGCTCGAGGGTCCTGGACCGCACTTCCTAGGGGCGCGGCGAACCGCCCGACCGGCCGCTGCGCACCCGTACTCGGAGGACGACCGAACCCCGACGGCGCTACCGCGAAACGCGCCGCACCACACTCGGAACCGCACTGATCACCAGCGTCACCCCGACCGCGGCCACCACACCCTCCCACGGCTCCGCGAACAGGGACCCACCGAGGATCCCGATCACCTGGTACGTCAACGCCCACGCGAGGCACGCCGGCAGGTTCCCCCTGCTGAAGCGCCGCAGGGGCCACTCGGCCACCAGGCAGGCCAACATCACCGGCAGCCGCCCGGCCGGCACCAACCGCGACAGCACCAGCACGGCCACCCCGTGCTCGGCCAACTTCTCCCGGGACCGAGCCAACCGCTCCTCCGGCGCCCGAGCCCGGATCGCCTCCAGCCAGCGCGACCCGTTCCGCGACCGCATCCCCCGCTGCCCCAGCCAGTACAGCGTCGCATCCCCCAGAAAGGCCGCCAGCGAAGCCGTGAGGAACACCAGCAGCAAAGAGAACGGCGCCGTCTGATGAAACGCCACCACGGCCGCCGAACTCACCAGCGCCCCGGTAGGCACCACCGGCACCAACGCCCCGATGAGCACCAGCAGGAACAGAGACGGATACCCCACCGCCTGCTGCGTGGACTCCGGCGGCACCGTGGACGTCGAAGCAGCGGCCAGCGCCACCGCGGCCGGCCATCTCACCGCGCGACCTCCAGACGCACACTCTCCCCGTGCCCGAGCTTGTGCACCGCCACCTGCGGAGCGGCCGCGGCCGCCAGGCGTACGAACTCGTCGCCCGGCGCGTGGAATTCGTGCGGGCGCACCGCGTCCATGCCGATCGGCCAGTACGTCCCGTAGTGCACCGGCACCGCGGCCCGCGGCGCCAGCCGGGCCAGTGCCCGCGCCGCCCGCCCCGGGTCCAGGTGCCCCTCGCCGAGGTACGGTCCCCAGCCGCCCACCGGCAGCAGGGCCACGTCCACCGGCCCGACCTCCTCGGCCATGCTGTCGAACAGCCCCGTGTCCCCGGCGAAGTAGGTCCGCGCCTCGCCCTCGACGACGTACCCGAGCGCGGGGGAGCGGTGCGGGCCGACCGGCAGCCGGCGCCCGTCGTGCCGCGCGGGCACCACCCGCACCAGGAGGCTCCCGACCCGGACCTCGTCCCCCGGGACCACCTCGGAGATCCGCAACTGCCGCAGCCTGCGCAGCCCGGGCACCGCGCGTGGTGCGCCCCGGGGCACGAGCAGGCGCGTGCCCGGGGCGAGGGCGGCCAGCGAGGGCACGTGCAGATGGTCGGCGTGCAGATGGGAGACCAGCGCCACGTCCGCGCGGCGGGCCTCGGCGGGGGGCACCGCGCCCCGGCGGCGCCTCAGATGCGCGAGCCAAACGGCGAACAGAGGATCGGTGAGCACCCGTATGTTCGAATCCTGGAGCGTGCAGGTGGCGTGACCCCACCAGGTGATCTCCACCGGCACCCTCTTCGCCCCCTTCACGCGACTCCCCCGAAGCCTACGGGCAGGAGTAGGGTCGGCGGCGAAACCCGGAGGTGAGGGGGACGCCATGGGACAGCTGCGGGGTGCCTCGGGCGGGCTCGGGCTCGTGCCGGTGCGGGTCACCGCCATCGCCAGCCTGACACCCCTGGAGGAGCTGGAGGCCGACCCCTTCCTGGTGGACTCCCGCAGCCAGCACGCCATGTGCGCCCGATGGGCGGCGGAACGCGGCTACGTGGTGGTGCGGGAACTGCTCGTCGGCGGGCTGCGTTTCGACCACTGCAAACTGTGGGACGGGGTCCGGCCCGGCGTCGACCTGTTCGTCGCACCCAGCCGGCGCGTACTGGAGCGCGCCCTGTCCTCGGTGGAGGAGTTCACCGCCGAGTGCGCACGGCGCGGGGTGCGCGTGGAGACCGTGGGCCGCGCCGAGCCGTCGTACGACGCGCAGATGAAGGCACGCGTGCACCGCCGGCTGTCGATGCCGACGGCCGGCTACGACGGACGCTGACGCAGCCGACCCGACCGGGCCTCCCACTCCCCGTGTGACAAGGTGGAGTCAGGCCCGGCGAGCGAGCGGGCCGGGACGTGAGGTGTACGGGGCGTGCGGGGCGTGCGGTGCGTACGGTGGCGGCGGATCGCCAGCCAGGTCGGGCGGAGCGCCACGGTATGGGCGGTCTCCACGCTCACCATGCTCGTGCTCGCCGGCCTCCTGCCCGACTTCCGGCTCCAGTCCGCCGACGGCGACAGCGCCACGCAGATAGCCGTCACCGCCGCGTGCGGCGCCGGCGCCTTCGGTGTGCTCTCGGTCGTGGTGTGGCCGCTCCTGATACGCCTCCTGCTGCTCGTGCCCGCCCTCGTCCTCGGCCTGCTGGTCTTCTTCCTCAACGGCTCCCTGCTGCTGCTCGCCCTGCGCATCAACCCCTCCGGGCGCGGCGAGGCCGCCCCGGAGACCGCCGTCATCGTGGCCGCCGCGATGTCCGCCGTCGCCTCGGCCACCGGCGCCGCCCTCGCCGTACGCGACGACGACGCCTACCGCCGCCGCCTGCTGCGCCTCGCCGACCGCCGCCGCAGAGCCGGTCCGCCGTGTGCGGTCACGCCCGGCCTGGTCTGCGTCCAGCTCGACGGCGTCGGCCACGACGTCCTCACGGAGGCGATCCGCAAGGGCCTGATGCCGACCGTCGGCCGCTGGCTGGCGACAGTTGACGGTATGCAGGAGACGGGTGACGTTATGCGGGAGACGGGCGACGGTATACAGCCGACCCACCGGCTCACCCCCTGGCGCACCGACTGGTCCAGCCAGACCGGCGCCAGCCAGCTCGGCATCCTGCACGGCAGCACCTTCGACGTCCCGGCCTTCCGCTGGTACGAGAAGGACCGCGGCGAGGTGATGGTATGCAATCGCCCGACGAGCGCCGTCGAACTGCAACGCCGCGCCATACTGCATACAGGCGACGGTGGACTGCTCACCGTCGACGGCGCCAGCCGCGGCAACCTGTTCGGCGGCGGCGCCGGCGAACAGGCCCTCGTCCTGTCCATCGCCACCCGCCGCCGCGGCCGGGACCACCGTTCCCGCGCCGGCTACTTCGCCTACTTCTCCGACCCCGCCAACGCGGTGCGCACCGCCCTGTCCTTCGTCGCCGAGGTCGCCCGCGAGATCGGCCAGTCCGTCCGGGCCCGGATCCGCAGGCAGCGGCCCCGGGTGAGCCGCGGCGGCCTCTACCCCTTCGTGCGCGCCTTCGCCACCGTCGTCGAACGGGACGTCGTGGTCGCCGCCGTGATGGGCGATCTGCTCGCCGGCCGCACCGCCGTCTACGCCGACCTCGTCGCCTACGACGAGGTCGCCCACCACTCCGGGCCGCACAGCCAGGACGCCGAGAAGGTCCTCCAGCGCCTCGACCGGTCCCTCGCCCTCATCGAGAAGGCCGCCGAACACGCCCCGCGCCCCTACCGGATCGTGATCCTGTCCGACCACGGCCAGAGCCCCGGTGAGACCTTCCGCGCCCGCTACGGCCTCACCCTCGCCGACCTCGTCCGCGCCGGCTGCGGACTGCCCGTGCCGCGCCGGGCCATGGGGGTCCCCCCACGCGTCGAGCAGTGGGGGAGCACCCGCAGCGGCGCCGAGGCACGCACCGCCGTCCGCGCAGCCCTGCGGCGTCCCGTGGAGGAGAAGGGCGAACGGCACCGCCCCTCCCGCGGCTCGGAACCCATCGTGCTGGCCTCCGGAAACCTCGGCCTGGTCTCCTTCCCGGACGTCTCCCACCGCATGACCAAGGAGGAGATCGAGGCCCGCCACCCCGCCCTGCTCACCACCCTCGCCGACCACCCCGGCATCGGCTTCCTGCTGGTGCGCAGCGAGGCACACGACGGCGTGCTCCTCGGCCCCTACGGCACCGAGATCCCGCTGGCGGAACTGGACGAGCGCCCCGGCCCCCTGGCCCGGTTCGGCCCCGGCGCCGCCGACGCCGTCCGCCGCACCCACTCCTTCCCGCACACCGCCGACATCATGGTCAACTCCTGCCACGACCCCGCCGACGGCGAGGTCCTCGCCTTCGAGGAGCAGATCGGCTCCCACGGCGGCCTCGGCGGCGCCCAGTCCCGGCCCTTCCTGCTCTCCCCGCTCACCCTGTCCGCGCCGGCCGGGGAGGGCGAGGAGCTGACCGGCGCCGAGCACGTGCACCGCGTCCTGCGCCGCTGGCTGCGCGAGGCGAACGGCCCCCAGGTGCCGATCGGCACGGAGGCCGAGGAGGAGCGGGCCGCCTGAAAATCGGCTGCGCCCGAGGGGACGGACACCCACACTGTCCGAGTCGCACATCCTCGACCCCCCAAGGAGCCTCTGCTTTGCAGGCTGCCGTCACGGTCACCCCCGCCCGCCTTCCCGAACTGCTGCTCGGCCTCGCCACGGTCCGGCCCGTCTTCGTCTGGGGTGCCCCCGGCATCGGAAAGTCGTCCCTGGTACGGGAGTTCGCTGCCTCGCTCGGCCTGGAGTGCGTGAGCCTGCTCGGCACCCAGCTCGCCCCCGAGGACCTGATCGGCGTGCCGCAGATCCGCGACGGGCGCTCCGTGTTCTGCCCGCCGGAGACCATCGCCCGCGACGAGCCGTACTGCCTGTTCCTGGACGAGCTGAACGCGGCCACCCCCGATGTGCAGAAGGCCTTCTACTCGCTCATCCTCGACCGCCGCATCGGCAGCTACGAGCTGCCCGAGGGGTCCATCGTCATCGGCGCCGGCAACCGCGCCACCGACAACGCCCTCGCCCGGCCCATCGCGTCCGCCCTGGTCAACCGGCTCGCCCACGTCCACCTGGAGGCCTCCCCGAAGGACTGGCTCGCCTGGGCCGCGGGCCACGGCATCCACCCGTGGATCCTGGACCACCTCACCGACCGGCCCGACCACCTGTGGTCCAAGCCGCCCAGGACCGAGGAGCCGTTCTCCACGCCCCGCTCCTGGCACATGCTCTCCGACGCCCTGCACTCCTTCGGCCCCGGCCTCGACGAGCCCACCCTGACCGTCCTCGCGCACGGCACCCTCACCCCCGCGCACGCCACCGCCTTCTGCGGCTACGTCAAGATCGTCCGCAGCCGGTTCGGCATCGAGGCGATCCTCCGGGGCGACGCCCGCTGGCCGCACCGCCCGGAGGACCGCGACCTGCTCTACTACCTCGCCGAGTCCTTCCGCGGCCGCCTGGTCAAGGAGCTGCCGGCGAGCAAGGAGCACATGTCGGCGAACGGCCGGCAGACCGCCTACCGCGCCAAGTCGCTGCTGGTGCAGCTCGCCGAGATCTCCGTCGAGGTCGCGCAGAGCGTCATCGCCGCCGACGCCGACGGCAACCCCGTCCTGCCCGCCTGGTTCCTCATCGAGGCCGCCCGCGACATGCCCCGGCTGGTCGAGGCCCGGCGATGAGCAGCCGTACGGCGAAGAGCAGGAAGAAGCCGGATCCGGCCGCCGAGGACTGCGCCAAGGGCGTCCAGCTGGTGTGGGCCAACCCGGCGCTCGCCGCGATCGAGGCCGACATGTGCCGCCGCGAGGACTGCCCCGACTCGCCCCGCCAGGGCCTGGTCCGCATCGACTCCGGCGGCCGCGCCCACCTCCACCCCACCCGCCGCGCGGAGCCCGCCGAGTGGGCCTGGGCCATCGCCCACGGCCTGATCCACCTCGGCTTCGGACACGTCCCCGCCGCCAGGGGCGAACGCGTCCGGCCGGACCGCTACGACCTCGCCGCACGCTGTGCCGTCGTCAACCGCTTCCTGCTCACCTTCCCCGTCGGCCGCACCCCCGACGACCTGCCCGCCTCCTACCCCGCCGGAGACGAGGAGCAGATCGCCGCCCGCTGGCGCCGTGCCGCACACATCCCGGCGAGGTACGAGCACTGCGGCACCGCCGGCACCGAACCCGACCAGCTCCTCGTGCCCTGGACCGGACACCTCCAGCGGCCCCCCGACTGGCAGCTCGCGTTCGCCCACGGCCTCACCCGCACCATGGCCACCGCCATGGACCTGGCCGGCGGCCGCCGCGACGCCATGACCGGCGGCCCCACCCGGCTGCGCCCCTGGGAGCGGGCCCTGAGCTGGTTCGTCTCCTCCTACCCGCTGCTCGGCGGCATCGCCGCCGGCATCACGCTGGTCGCCGACGCCGAACTCGCCCGCGCCCACGGCATCGCCGTCGCCGCCGTCAACGCCGAGGCCGGCGAGATATACGTCAACCCGCTGCGCACCTTCGAGGACGAGGAGTGGCGGTTCGTCCTGGCCCACGAGATGCTGCACGCCGCCCTGCGCCACGGAGACCGCTGCGGCACCCGCGACCCCTACCTGTTCAACGTCGCCTGCGACTACGTCATCAACGGCTGGCTCGCCGAGATGCAGGTCGGCACCATGCCCGACGGGCTGCTGCACGACCCGCAGCTGGCGGGTCTGTCCGCCGAGGAGGTCTACGACCGCATCGCCGGCGACCTGCGCCGCATCCGCCGCCTCGCCACCCTGCGCGGCAAGGGCCTCGGCGACGTCCTCGGCGCCCCCCTCGGCCCGCCCGGCACCCCCGTGGACCTGGACGAGTTCTACCGCCGCGGCCTCGTGCGGGGCCTGGACCTGCACCAGGGGCAGCAGCGCGGCCTCCTGCCCGGCGGGCTGGTCGAGGAGATCCGCGCGCTCAGCCACCCGCCGCTGCCCTGGGACGCCCGACTGGCCCGCTGGTTCGACGAGTTCGTGCCGAGCCCGCAGCCGGTACGGTCCTACGCCCGCCCCTCGCGCCGCCAGTCCGCCACCCCCGACATCCCCCGCGCCGGCCGCCACTTCCCGCCCGAGGAGATCGCCCGCTGCACCTTCGGCGTGGTCCTCGACACCTCCGGCTCGATGGACCGCACCCTGCTCGGCAAGGCCCTCGGTGCGATCGCCTCCTACGCCGGGGCCCGGGACGTACCGGCCGCCCGTGTGGTGTTCTGCGACGCAGCCCCGCACGACGCGGGCTATGTGCCGGTCACCGAGATCGCCGGCCGGGTACGGGTGCGCGGGCGCGGCGGTACGGTCCTGCAGCCCGGCATCGACCTGCTGCACCGCGCCGAGGACTTCCCGCCGGGCGCTCCGGTGCTGGTCATCACCGACGGCTGGTGCGACACCCTGCGGGTGCGGCGCGAGCACGCCTATCTGATCCCGCAGGGCGGTCGCCTCCCGTTCACCCCGCGTGGCCCGGTCTTCAAGGTGCAGTGAGCCCGGATGTGATCGGATGGGGGACGCAGGAACCCGTACACGGGACCACACGCGAAAGGAACCACCGTGGCTACCACGCGCACCGCACACACCGTCTGGGAAGGCAACCTTCTCGAGGGCAACGGCGTCGTCAGCTTCGACTCCTCCGGTATCGAGCGGCAGCCGGTCACGTGGGCCTCGCGCGCCCAGGACGCGAACGGCAAGACCAGCCCGGAGGAGCTGATCGCGGCCGCCCACTCCAGCTGCTTCTCCATGGCCCTCTCGCACGCCCTGGCCGGCGCCGGCACCCCGCCCGCCCGCCTGGAGACCAAGGCCGACGTCACCTTCCAGCCCGGTGAGGGCATCACCGGCATCCACCTCACCGTCCGCGGCGAGGTGCCGGGCCTGGACGCGGACGGCTTCGCCTCCGCCGCCGAGGACGCCAAGAAGAACTGCCCGGTCAGCCAGGCCCTGACCGGCACGACCATCACCCTGACGGCCGAGCTGGCCTGACCGTCGTACCACCTCGGCGCTGCCGCACTCCCGTGCAGGGGGTGCGGCAGCGCCGTTTCCGGGAACCCTTGCATTGACAGCGCTGTACGGACGTCTTGTGCTGGAAGGGCGTGAGGCGCCCGGGCGGAAGGGGACGGACCATGGCACGTGCGGTCGGGATCGATCTCGGGACGACGAACTCGGTGGTGGCCGTCCTGGAGGGCGGCGAGCCCACCGTCGTCGCCAACGCGGAGGGCGCGCGCACCACACCCTCCGTGGTGGCGTTCGCGAAGAACGGCGAGGTACTGGTCGGCGAGGTGGCCAAACGGCAGGCCGTGACGAACGTGGAGCGCACCGCGCGCTCGATGAAACGGCACATGGGCGACGCGCACTGGCGCTTCCCCGAGCAGGGCTCCGTCGACGGCGCCCGGCTGCGCGCACAGGAGCTGTCGGCGCGGGTGCTGCAGAAACTGAAGCGGGACGCCGAGGCCTACCTCGGCGAGGACATCACGGACGCCGTGATCACCGTACCGGCGTATTTCGACGACGCCCAGCGGCAGGCGACCAAGGAGGCCGGGGAGATCGCCGGCCTCAAGGTGCTCAGGATCATCAACGAGCCCACGGCCGCCGCCCTCGCCTACGGCCTGGACCGCGGCGAGGAGCAGACCGTCCTCGTCTTCGACCTGGGCGGCGGCACCTTCGACGTGTCCCTGCTGGAGATCGGCGACGGCGTCATCGAGGTGAAGGCCACCAACGGCGACACGCACCTCGGCGGCGACGACTGGGACCAGCGGGTCGTCGAGTACCTGGTCAAACGGTTCAAGGGGCAGTACGGCATCGACCTCGGCGCCGACAAGATGGCCGTGCAGCGGCTGCGCGAGGCCGCCGAGAAAGCCAAGATCGAACTGTCCTCGTCCTCGGAGACCTCGATCAACCTGCCCTACATCACCGCCTCCGCCGAGGGCCCGCTGCACCTGGAGGAGAAGCTGACGCGCGCCCAGTTCCAGGAGCTGACAGCCGACCTGCTGGACCGCTGCAAGCAGCCCTTCCACCAGGCGGTCGAGGACGCCAGGGTGCAGTTGTCCGCGATCGACCACGTCATCCTGGTCGGCGGCTCGACCCGGATGCCCGCCGTCACCGACCTGGTCAAGGACCTCACCGGCAAGGACCCGCACAAGGGCGTCAACCCCGACGAGGTGGTCGCGGTCGGCGCGGCCCTCCAGGCCGGAGTCATCCGCGGCGACGTCAAGGACGTCCTGCTCCTCGACGTCACCCCGCTGTCCCTCGGCATCGAGACCAAGGGCGGCATCATGACCAGGCTGATCGAACGCAACACCACGATCCCGACCCGGCGTTCGGAGATCTTCACCACCGCCACCGACAACCAGCCCTCGGTCGGCATCCAGGTCTACCAGGGCGAACGCGAGATCGCCGCCTACAACAAGAAGCTCGGCGTCTTCGACCTCACCGGCCTGCCGCCCGCCCCGCGCGGCGTCCCGCAGATCGAGGTGGCCTTCGACATCGACGCCAACGGCATCATGCACGTCTCCGCGAAGGACCTCGCCACCGGCCGCGAGCAGAAGATGACCGTCACCGGCGGCTCCGCCCTGCCCAAGGACGACATCGACCGCATGATGCGGGAGGCCGAACAGTACGCGGAGGAGGACCGCAAGCGCCGTGAGGCCGCCGAGACCCGCAACCAGGCCGAGCAACTCGTCTACCAGACGGAGAATTTCATCCGCGACAACCAGGACCGTGTGCCCGCCGGCACCCGCACCGAGGTCGAGGCGGCGGTCACGGAACTGAAGACCCTGCTGGAGCAGAACGCGGACCCGGCAGCCCTGCGCACAGGAGTCGAGAAACTCGCCACGGTCAGCCAGAAGATGGGCCAGGCGATGTACGCCCAGGCCCAGCCGTCGGCCTCCGGCGCTCCGGCCGAGGAACAGAGCACCGGTGCCGACGAAGAGGGCGTGGTGGACGCGGAGATCGTCGACGACGAACGCGACGCGAAGGGCGGTGCGGCCTAGGGCCTGTCCGGCGGATCAGGCCGACTCCGGACCGAGTACGGGTCGTCCGTCGCCCTGCCGCCGCTTCTCGGGACGAGCGGCGCCGGGAACCGATGAGTCCATGAGCCTGGGATGTTGCCGTGCCAGGTGCAGGGTGATGCCAACGGTCAGGCCGCCACCGGAATCGGCGCTCAGCGCCAGATCCGCCCGGTGTGCTGTGGCGATGGCCGAAGCGAGTGCGAGTCCCAGACCGTGGCTGCGCGGGGCTCGTTGCCGGCGGTGCGCCCTCCGCCACGGTAGAAGGGTTCAGGGCGTGCAGCCGCGCGACCGGCTCCGGGAACTCGAACGGTTTGGTCAGGTAGTCGTCCGCGCCCAGTTCCGGCCCGGCGACCTTTTCGCCCGGACGGCGTGCCGCAGTCAGCATCAGGATGCGGCAGGTCGGGTGGTTCTCCACGATCAGCTTGCAGAGCCGGTCGCCGTGGATACCCGGCAGATCCCGGTCCAGGACGGCGGCGTCGTACTCGGTCACGGCCAGGCTCTCGAGCGCCGCGTCGCCGTCGTGGACGATGTCCACCGCCATGGCTGCCCGGCGCAGCCCGCTCTGCAGCGCCTCGGCCGGCATGACCTCGTCCTCGATCACCAGCACCCGCACCGGGCCACCTCCTTGTCCACCGACCCCGCCGGCGCGCTCCGCCGCAAGCGAACGTCGTTCTCGATCAAGCACACACATCCCGCCCCCACCGGACACGGGGCCCTCGCACCCGGCAGGGATAACTCGGACAATCCTGGGTTCCGCCGATCACGGACGCGGAGGGAGGATGCACCTCGGCATCAGGCAGGCCTCCGGCTGCTCCGACCTCCGCCGACACGCCTCGGGGCGCACAGTCACCGGGCGACAGCGGCGGTGTCGGTGCCGCCGGTCCGGCCGACCTCGACCGGCTCTCCCGGCTTGACGTTGTCGAGGTTGTCGGGCTTCGCGCCCGGCACCTCCGTCAGGGTCGGGGCGGAGCCGGAGGTCGACGCGGCCGCGAAGCCGGCACCACCCGAGCACCCTGCGACGACGATCGCGGCGGCAACGGCCATCTGGGCCCTACGAGTCAGCTTCGACTTTCTCTCCTGTGGCGGTTTCCTTCCGCATGTCGAACGACACGTGGTCCGCCGGGACCGTCCGGCGACGCAAGAACGAAACCGGTTCAGGCACATGGTCAACGTCTCGTGGAACCCATAGGAATTCCATACCCGCTCCCTCCCCCTGGACCTGGCGTCCCTCGACCTCGGCATGGCTAACCGCCCAGCCGCTCCCAGCCCCGCCGCTCCGGACGCGGGCCGAGCTGCTCCGGATCCCGTGTCCTGTAGACGACATACGGCCGCGACAGGTACGGCACCGGTGCGCTGAACATGTGCACCAGCCGGGTGTACGGCACCAGTGCGATCAGGACCATGCCGACCACCGCGTGCACCTGGAACAGCACCGGGGCGTCCGCCATCAGCTGGGTGTCCGGCCGGAGCATGAACAGACTGCGCGCCCACGGAGCGATCGTCTGCCGGTAGTCGTATCCGTTGCCCGACACATGACTCAGCTTGGCGACCATGCCCAGCACGACGGCGGAGACCAGGAACAGGTACATCACCTTGTCGTTCACCGTCGTCGCCCGGAACACCGGTGCCCGCGTCCGCCGCCGGTGGACGAGAAGCCCCAGGCCGCAGAGCGCGAGAGCACCGGCGAACGTACCGCCGTACAGCGAGAACAGGTGGTACGTGTGTTCGCTGACGCCGATCGCGTGTGTCCAGGACTCGGGCACGAACAGCCCGACCAGATGCCCGGCCAGCACGAACAGGATGCCGTAGTGGAAGACGGGCGAGGCGATGTTCAGCAGCCTCGACTCGTAGATCTGCGACGAGCGCGTGGTCCAGCCGTACTTGTCGTAGCGGTAGCGCCAGGCCAGCCCGGCGACCAGCAGTGCGAAGGCGATGTAGGGCAGCGCGCCCCACAGGAGAGTGGTCATGAGCGCGCTCCGGTGTATGCGGTCGGCAGTGTGGCGCATACCGCATCCAGGACGCCTGCATACGGTGTGCCGTAGTCGGTCAACCGGGAACACAGCTGTTCCAGGCCGTCGCGGTATGCGGTCAGCAGACCGGTGTTGCCGGTGCGGGCGGTGAACTCCAGGACCGCCGGCAGGAAGTCCGGCAGCTCCTCGCCGCTGAACTCCAGCCCGTGCTCCCGGTAGACGTCCTTGAACCGGACCAGGGACATGCCGCGCCGCC
The DNA here is from genome assembly GCF_040630895.1 of Streptomyces sp. NPDC005728. Classification (NCBI taxonomy): domain Bacteria; kingdom Bacillati; phylum Actinomycetota; class Actinomycetes; order Kitasatosporales; family Streptomycetaceae; genus Streptomyces; species Streptomyces sp. NPDC005728. Next base: position 72,587 of record NZ_JBEXYL010000001.1, on the reverse strand, counting down.
GGGTGTCGCCGTCCCGCCACCAGCTCAGATACAGGCTGTGCCGGTTCCTGAAGTCGAAGACCTGCACATAGTGCGCGGCCAGCTCCTGCGGCGCGGTGACCGCCGCGTGGTCGGTGAACGTCCGCAGCTGCGGGGCGGCTTCGCGCAGCAGCGGCAGCCGGGCGAAGAAGTCGTCGTCCGGATAGGTCAGGCAGAGCGCCGCCGCCTGGTACAGCACCGCGTCCGAGGGCATCAGGTCTCCTTGGCGTCGTCCGCCTGGTCAGAGGTCTGCCGCCTGCGCAGCAGATGGAAGTTCTCCACGGACACCAGCGGCAGCTGCCTGCGGCCGGAGTCCTGGCCGAACGGGCCGTCGCCGCCCATGCCGGGCCCGCCGTCGTAGTCGAGGCTGCACCCGCCGGGCAGGGCCGACTCCTCCAGCCGGCGGGCGTCGCCGACGGCGGCGGTCGGGATGACGTACCGGTCCTCGTACTTGGCGATCGCCAGCAGCCGGTACATCTCCTCGACCTCGTGCGGTTCCATGCCGACGGCGGCGACGACCGCAGGGTCCGGTTCCTCGCCGAGGTTGATCGCACGCATGTGGGAGCGCATCGCCGCCAACTTGTCCAGCGAGGCCCGCACCGGAGCGGTGTCGCCCGCGGTGAACAGCTCCGCCAGGTACTCCAGCGGAATGCGCAGCGTGTCGATGGCGCCGAACAGGTTCTGCGCGTCCTCCCCGTCGTGCCCGGTCTCGGTCAGCGCCTCCACCACCGGCGACAGCGGCGGGATGTACCAGACCATGGGCATCGTCCGGTACTCGGGATGCAGAGGCAGCGCCACCCGGTACCTGCTGATCAGCGCGTGCACGGGGGAGCGGCGGGCGGCCTCGGTCCAGTCGCGCGGGATGCCCGCCACCGCGCAGGCCCGCCGCACCTCCTGGTCCTCGGGGTCGAGGAACACGCCCAACTGGGCCTCGTACAGGTCCTTTTCCTCCCGCACGGACGCGGCCGCGGTCACCCGGTCGGCGTCGTACAGGATCACGCCCAGGTAGCGCAGCCGGCCCACGCACGTCTCCGAGCAGACCGTCGGCAGGCCGACCTCGATACGCGGATAGCACAGGGTGCACTTCTCGGCCTTGCCGGTGGCGTGGTTGAAGTACACCTTCTTGTACGGGCATCCGGTCACGCACATCCGCCAGCCCCGGCACTGGTCCTGGTCCACCAGCACGATGCCGTCCTCGGCCCGCTTGTACATCGCCCCCGACGGGCAGGAGGCCACGCACGAGGGGTTCAGGCAGTGCTCGCAGATGCGCGGCAGATAGAACATGAAGGTCTGCTCGAACGCGAACTTCACCTTCTCCGCGGCCTGCCTGCGGGTGCGCTCGACCATCGGGTCCAGGTCCCCGTGGGCGGGGGCGCCGGCGAGGTTGTCGTCCCAGTTCGAGGACCACTCGATCTTCATCGGCTTGCCGTCGAGGGAGGACACCGGCTGCGCGACCGGATAGTCGTCACCGAGCGGGGCGTCGGTGAGGTTGCGGTACTCGTACGTCCAGGGCTCGTAGTAGTCCTTGATCTCCGGCAGCTTCGGGTTGGAGAAGATCCCGGCGAGCTTGTGCAGCCGGCCGCCCGCCTTGAGCTTCAGGGATCCGCGCCGGTTCAGCTCCCAGCCGCCGCGCCACTTCTCCTGGTCCTCGTAGCGGCGCGGATAGCCCTGTCCGGGCCGGGTCTCGACGTTGTTGAACCAGACGTACTCCATGCCCCGCCGGTTGGTCCACGCCTGCTTGCAGGTGACCGAACAGGTGTGACAGCCGATGCACTTGTCGAGGTTCATGACCATCGCGATCTGGGCCATCGGGCGCATCAGTACTCGACCTCCTGGCCGCGGCGGCGGATCACCGTCACCTCGTCGCGCTGGTTGCCCGTCGGACCCAGGTAGTTGAACGCCCAGGACAGCTGGGCGTAGCCGCCTATCAGGTGGGACGGCTTCAGGATCAGACGGGTGAGCGTGTTGTGGATGCCACCGCGCATGCCGGTCGTCTCCGTCTTCGGGACGTTCACGGTGCGCTCCTGCGCGTGGTGCATGTAGACGGTGCCGGCCGGCATCCGGTGCGAGACGACCGCGCGGGCCACGACCACACCGTTGCGGTTGACGGCCTCGATCCAGTCGTTGTCCTTCGCCCCGATGGCGTCCGCGTCCTCGGGGGACATCCATATGTTCTGGCCGCCCCGGGACAGGGCGAGCATGAACAGGTTGTCCTGGTACTCGGAGTGGATCGACCACTTGTTGTGCGGGGTGAGGTAACGGACCGTCACCTCCTGCTGCCCGTCCGGACCGAGCCGCGGCTCGCCGAAGAGTCTGCTCATGTCCAGCGGCGGCCGGTACACCGGCAGCGCCTCGCCGAGTTCGTGCATCCAGTCGTGGTCGAGGAAGAAGTGCTGGCGGCCGGTGAGCGTGTGCCACGGTTTACTGTGTTCGGTATTCAGCGTGAATGCGGTATACCGTCGACCGCCCGCCTCGCTCCCCGACCACTCCGGCGAGGTGATCACCGGCACCGGTGCCGCCTGCGTGTCGGCATACGTGATCCGCTTGCCCTCGTGCTCGGCGGCCAGCTGCGCCATCGCCTGCCCGGTGCGCCGCTCCAGCGTGCGGAAGCCCTGGGTGGCGAGGCGGCCGTTGGTGGTGCCGGACAGCGCCAGAATGGTGTCGGCGGCCTTCACCGCCGTGTCCAGCGAGGGACGGCCGTCGGCCGGTCCGCCGCGCACCGCACCGTTCAGCTCCCGCAGGTGCGCGACCTCTTCGTCCGGTCTCAGGACGATCCCCTTGACGGGCAGCCCGAGTTCCTCCACCAGCGGGCCGAGCGCGGCGAACCTGGCGCCGACGGCGGTGTAGTCGCGCTCGACGACGGTCAGGTTCGGCAGTGTCTCCCCGGGCACGGGGTCGCACTGCCCCCGCTTCCAGTCCAGGACCACCCCGCCGGGCTGAGCCGTCTCGCCCGGCGTGTCGTGCTGGAGCGGGCTCGCCACCAGGTCCTTGCGGACGCCCAGGTGGTCCACGGCCAGCTCGCTCAGCTTCTCGGCGAGTGCCTTGAAGGTGTCGAAGTCGGTGCGGGCCTGCCAGGGCGGGTCCACGGCCGGCGTGAAGGAGTGCACGAAGGGATGCATGTCGGTGGAGGACAGGTCGTGCTTCTCGTACCAGGTGGCCGCCGGCAGCACCACGTCCGACAGCAGGGTGGAGGAGGTCTGCCGGAAGTCCAGCGACAGCAGCAGGTCGAGCTTGCCCTCCGGTGCCTGCGTCCGCCAGGTGACATCGCGGGGCCGTTCGCCGGGCGCGGCCTCCTCGGCACGCAGCGAGGAATGGGTGCCCAGCAGGTGTTTGGTGAAGTACTCGGCGCCCTTCGCGGACGAGCCCAGCAGATTGGCCCGCCACAGGGTGAGCACGCGCGGCCAGTTCTCCGGCGCGTCCGGGTCCTCGCACGCGAACTTCAGGGTGCCCTCCCGGAGTTCGGCCACCGCCTCGGCCACCGGGTCGCCGAACACCTCGCCCAGCCGGAGCGGGTTGCGGTCGAAGGTCGGATACGACGGCATCCAGCCCGCGCGGGCCGACAGGGCCAGACAGTCGGCGCCCGTCATCCCCTCGAACCTGCCCTCGCCGAGCGGCGAGGCCAGCACCTCGGCGCCGAAACGGTCGTAGCGCCACTGGCCGGTGTTGAGGAACCAGTACGCGGTGCCGATCATCTGCCGGGGCGGCCGCGCCCAGTCGGAGGCGCCGGCCAGCGTCGCCCAGCCGGTCACCGGCCGGCACTTCTCCTGGCCGACGTAGTGCGCCCAGCCGCCGCCGTTGCGGCCCTGGCAGCCGGTGAGCTGCAGCAGGGCGAGGAAGGCGCGGTAGATCGTCTCGGAGTGGAACCAGTGGTTGGTGCCGGCGCCCATGAGGATCATGCAGCGGCCCTGGGACCGCTCGGCGGTCCGCGCGAACTCGCGGGCGATCTTCACGCACTTGGCCGCCGGCACGGAGGTGTGCTTCTCCTGCCAGGCGGGCGTCGCCGGGGAGCGGGCGTCCTCGTAGGAGGCGGGCCAGTTGCCCGGCATTCCGGTCCGCCATATACCGTATTGCGCCAACAGTAGATCGTATACAGTCGTCACGAGTGGGCCGTCCGCCCCGCCCAGCCGCGTCGCCGGCACACTGCGCCGCAGTACCTCCCCGCGCCCCTGCCCGTGCTCCCCGCCCTCCGTGTCGAACCGGGGCAGCAGCACCTCGACCTTGGCCGCGGCGGCATGGTCGTACAGACTCAGCTCCGGCTCCACCGCGCCGAGTTCCAGGTTCCACCTGCCCTTGCCGGACTCGGTCCAGCGGAAGCCCAGGGAGCCGTTCGGGACGACCGCACGCCCCGTCACCCGGTCCAGGACCACCGTCTTCCACTGAGCGCCCTCGCCGTCCTGCCCCAGGCCGGCCGCGCGCAGGAACTTGTCCGGCACGTACGCCCCGTCCCGTTCGCCCAGCGTCACCAGGAACGGCAGGTCGGTGAACTTCCGTACGTAGTCCGCGAAGAACGGGGTCTGCCGGTCGACGAAGAACTCCTTGAGGATCACATGCCCCATGGCGAGCGCCAGCGCGCCGTCGGTACCGGGGTGCGGGTGCAGCCACTCGTCGGCGAACTTGGCGTTGTCGGCGTAGTCGGGCGCCACCACCACGACCTTCTGGCCGCGGTAGCGGGCCTCCGCCATCCAGTGCGCGTCCGGTGTGCGCGTCACCGGCACGTTCGAGCCCCACATCACCAGATAGGCGGCGTCCCACCAGTCACCGGACTCCGGCACGTCCGTCTGGTCGCCGAAGACCTGCGGGGAGGCCACCGGAAGGTCCGCGTACCAGTCGTAGAACGACAGCATCGGCGCGCCGATCAGCGAGTGGTACCGGGCGCCGGCCGCGTGCGACACCATCGACATCGCCGGGATCGGCGAGAACCCGGCTATGCGGTCGGGGCCGTAGGTCTTGATGGTGTGCACCTGGGCGGCGGCGACCAGCTCCACCGCCTCGTCCCAACTCGCCCGCACCAGACCGCCCTTGCCGCGCGCCTGCTGGTAACGGCGCCGCCGCTCCGGGTCGTTCTGCAGGTCCGCCCAGGCCAGCACCGGATCGCCGAGCCGCTGCTTCGCCTCCCGGTACAGCTCCAGCAGCACGCCCCGGACGTACGGGTAGCGCACCCGGGTGGGGGAGTAGGTGTACCAGGAGAACGCGGCGCCGCGCGGGCAGCCGCGCGGCTCGTACTCGGGCCGGTCCGGGCCCACCGACGGATAGTCCGTCGCCTGGGTCTCCCAGGTGATGATCCCGTCCTTGACGTACACCTTCCACCGGCAGGAGCCCGTGCAGTTCACCCCGTGCGTGGAGTGCACCACCTTGTCGTGGCTCCACCGGTCCCGGTAGAAGGCGTCCGCCCCCCGGCCGCCGGTCAGCGTCACGCTGTGCAGGTCCCGCGCCGGGGTGCCCGGCCGGAAGAACCGCCCGGCACTCAGCAGCGCCGCGCCGGGCTCCCTGGGTGGTTGCTGCGTGTCCGTCACGTGCGCTCCCTTGCTCACCCCGTGGTTCAGAACCTAGGGGAGGGCAGGGGAGCGCACCTGTTCAGACCACCCGTCCGGGTCAGGGCTTGCGTGCCACCCCCGCGTACACCGGCACGACGCCCTCCGCCTGTACCGCCACGTCCTCCGGCTCCGGGCGCCAGCCGTGCACGGGCATCACCCCCGGACCGAGGAGTTCCAGACCGTCGAAGAACCGCCGGAACCCGGCCAGCGTGCGCGGGTGGAACGGTGTGCCGCTGCGGCGGAACAGTTCGGCGGCCCGCGCCACCCCGTCGGGGCTGAGGTCCTGCGTGACCTGGGAGAGGATCAGGAAGCTGCCCGGGGCGAGCCGCGCGACATAGCGTTCGACCAGCCCGTACACGTCGTCTCCGTCGGCCGCGTCGTCCAGGTAGTGGGTCAGCGCGACCAGCGACAGAGCCACCGGCCGGCCGAAGTCGAGACTCTCCCCGGCCCGCCGCAGGATCGTGCCGGGGTCACGGACGTCGGCGTGGATGTACTCCGTGCTGCCCGCGGCCGACCCGTGCAGCAGTGCCTCGGCGTGCCGCAGCACGATCGGGTCGTTGTCCGCGTACACCACCCGGGACTCCGCGGCCGCACCCTGCGCCACCTGGTGCAGGTTGGGCTCGGTCGGGATGCCCGTGCCGATGTCCAGGAACTGGCGGATCCCCGCCTCGGCCGCCGCACGGACGGCGCGGTGCATGAACCGCCGGTTGGCACGCGCCCCGCGCACCGCCGTGCCGTCCGCGGCCAGGATCCTGCGCGCCAGCTCCTCGTCCACCGGGTAGTTGTCCTTGCCGCCCAGCCACCAGTCGTACACCCGCGCCGGGTGCGGCCTGCCGGTGTCGATCGCGGTGGGGGGCTCGGCGTGCGGTCCGGTCATGCGGTGTGTGCTCCTCGTCCGGTCACAAGCGGTCATGGGTCTCAGGAGGTCCCTGGTCACCCCGGGGCCGCAGGTGCGCCGCCCGCCCGGGGCTCAGAGGGTCTCGCGGTACTCCCGCAGGATCTTCTGTGTGCGCTGCGCGGAGGCCGCCCGGGCCGTCATGTGGTCCAGGACCTCCAGATGCGCGGCGACCTCCTGGCGGGAGTCCAGGTACAGGGCGCCGGTCAGGTACTCGGTGAACACCATGTCCGGCAGCTCCGGTTCGGCGAACCGGAACAGGGTGAACGGGGCGTACGTCCCCGGGTGCGGGCCGGCCGCGAACTCGGCGAGCTGCAGGGTGACCCGGTCCCGTTCGGCGTACTCCAGCAGCCGGTCCAGCTGGTCGCGCATCACCTCGGACCGGATGCTCACCGGGCGCCGCAGCACCGTCTCGTCCATGATCACCCACAGGTGGGGCGGATCGTCCCGCTCCAGCAGCCGCTGCCGCTCCAGGCGCAGCGACACATGCCGCTCGACCGTCTCCGGACCGGTCTGCCCTATCGTCCCGGCCTCCATCACCTCGCGCGCGTACGCCTCGGTCTGCAGCAGGCCGGGCACGAAGTGCGGCTCGTAGGAGCGGATGATCCGGGCGGCGCCCTCCAGGCTCACGTACAGGCTGAACCAGTCCGGCAGCACATCGTGGAACCGCTGCCACCAGCCCGGCTGGTTCGCCTCCTCGGCCAGCCGCACGAACGCGGCGGCCTCCTCCGCGGCCACCCCGTAGGTGGACAGCAGCACCTGCACGTAGGGGATCTTCAGCGCGACCTCGGCCATCTCCATCCGCCGTACGGTCGCCGACGCCACCCGGAGCACCCGGGCGGCCTCCTCGCGGCTGAGACCGGCCGCCTCCCGCAGCTCCTGCAGCCGCTTGCCGAGCACCACCTGGCCCACGGTGGGCGCAGCCCGCCGCTCACTCACGCCACGCCCTCCCCTACGCGCCGAAGTACGCGGGCAGTCTGTCATGCGCCGCCGCTTCGCACAGGCGGTCGAGCCGACCCGGTCCGGCGTTACCCGTCAACCGGCCAGTGTGTGCAGGTACTTGGCGGTCGCCGGGTCCGCGGGCAGGAACGTCTCTATGGCGAGTTCGGCGACCGTGACGTCCATGGGCGTGTTGAACGTGGAGATCGACGACACGAACGACAGGACCCGTCCCCCGTGCTCGATACGCAGCGGCAGCGCGAAGTACGGCACCGGCTCGGCCGGTTCGCCGCCCGGCGCGTCCTCGGGCACCGGATAGGCGGACACCTCCTCGTACAGGGTGCGCAGCGGCTCCGAGCGGTGCAGGGCGAGCTGCCGCTCCATCTGCGCCAGCAGATGCCCCCGCCACTCGCGCAGATTGCGGATGCGGGGCGCGAGCCCCTCCGGGTGCAGGGTCAGCCGCATCGCGTTCTGCACCGGCGTCATCAGCCGCTCGGGCACGCCCTCCAGCAGCATGGCGATGCCCCGGTTGGCGGCGACCACCGTGTACCCGGCGTCGACCACCAGCGCCGGATACGGCTCGTACCCCTGGATGAGCCGCTGCATGCCGTCGCGCAGCGCGTCCAGCGCCGGGTCGTCCAGCGGGGTCTCCGGATAGTGCGGGGCGTAACCGGCCGCCAGCAGCAGGGCGTTGCGCTCGCGCACCGGCACGTCCAGGTGTTCGGCCAGCCGCAGCACCATCTCCGCGCTGGGCCGGGACCGGCCGTTCTCGACGAAACTGATGTGCCGTGCGGAGGAGTCGGCGCGCAGCGCCAGCTCCAGCTGCGAGATCCGGCGCCGCTCCCGCCAGGCGCGCAGCAGCGGACCGACGCCCTTGTCGCCCTTGTTGTCCTTGTCGGCCTTGCGGTTCCTGCCGGTCCTGTCGGCGGGGGTGGCGGCGGAGGCGGAGGGGCCGGTCGCGACAATGGTCATACGGACGACCGTAGTCGAGGAGTCCGCCCGGCGACCGCAGCCGGCGGCCCCAGTCGAGGAGCATGCACATGAACCAGCCGTGGAAGCCGTCCTGGGAGGCCGCGGCCGTCCACCGGTCCAGGGTCCGCGGCTGCCTGCTCGGCGGCGCCGTCGGCGACGCCCTCGGCTACCCCGTCGAGTTCGCCTCCCTCGACCGCATCCGCGCCGCGCACGGTGAGCGCGGGGTGACCGGCCTCGTGCCCGGAGCGCACGGCAGGATCGGCCTGGTCAGTGACGACACGCAGATGACCCTGTTCACCGCCGAGGCCCTGCGCCAGGCCCGTGCCCGGGAGCGGGAGAAGGGGATCGGCGGCGGCTGGGCGCTGCTGCTGCGCCAGGCGTACGAGCTATGGCTCACGACCCAGTCGACGCCGGGCCCCGAGGAGACCGAAGTGCCGCACCACGGCGGCCTGCTCGCCGAGGCCTGGCTGTATGCCCGCCGCGCCCCCGGCAACGCCTGCCTGTCCGGCGTCGCCCAGATGTACGCCCCCGACCCCCTGCTCCCGCTCGACGGCAGGCCCGGCCAGGTCAACCCGGACTCCAAGGGCTGCGGCACAGTGATGCGCTCGGCACCCTTCGGTCTCGTCGACACCGCCGACGGGGCCTTCGCCATGGCCGCCCGCAGTGCCCAGATCACCCACGGCCACCCCACCGGCTACTACGCGGCGGGCGCCCTGGCCGCGATCGTCGCGCACCTGGTCGCCGGCGAGTCCCTGGAGGGTGCGGTGCTGCGCACGCTGCGCCTGCTGGCGTGCCACCCCGGCCACGAGGAGACCACGGCCGCCCTGCGCGAGGCCCTCGACCTGGCCGCGCAGGGGTCACCGACCGCTGAGAAGGTCGAGTCCCTGGGCGCGGGCTGGGTCGCCGAGGAGGCCCTCGCCATCGGCGTGTACTGCGCGCTCGCCGCGCCCCGCGTCGAGGAGGCCCTGCTGCTGTCCGTCAACCACTCGGGTGACAGCGACTCCACCGGCTCCCTCTGCGGCAACCTGCTCGGCGCCCGGCACGGCGATGTCGGCCTGCCCCACACCTGGGTCGAGCGGGTGGAGGGTCGCGCCACGATCGCCGCACTCGCGGACGACCTCGCGGCGGAGTGCGCCCGGGGCTGAACGTGGCAGGCTGAAGACGTATCCGGCGCTCCACGAACCAGGGACCGGCCGCGACGAGCACGTATCCGGCGCTCCACGAACCACGGACCGGCCGCCACGAGCACGTATCCGGCGCTCCACGAAGGGAGACAGGCATGGCCGTCGAACCGCTGTCGCAGAAGGAGATCGAGGACCGGCTGGCCGAGCTGCCCGGCTGGTCGCTGGACGGGGACCGACTCACCCGCACCTACCGGCTCGGCTCGCACTTCGCCGCGACGGCACTGGTCGTGCACATCGCGCGGATCCAGGACGAACTGGACCACCACTCCGACCTCACCCTCGGCTACCACACCGTCTCCCTCAGCGTGAACACCCACAGCGTGGGCGGCGCCGTCACCGCGAAGGACTTCGAACTCGCCCGCAGGGTGGAGGACATCGCCCCAGGTCACGGACCACACTGAGGGGCATGCTCGACTACGACAAGGAAGCCGGCGCCTACGACGCGTCCCGCGGCGGCGAGCCGCGCGCCGAGGCGGCCGCAGCCGCCGTTCTCCGTCTGGTCCCCGCCCGGCCGGGCCGTCTCCTCGACGTCGCCTGCGGCACCGGCATCGTCACCCGGCGCCTGGCAGCCGCCCGGCCCGGGCTGCGGGTGACGGGCGCGGACCTCGCCCCCGGCATGGCCCGTATGGCGGCCGCCCGGCTGCCCGGCGCGGTCCTGCGGGCCGACAGCCGCCGCCTGCCCTTCGCCGACGCCACCTTCGACGCGGTCACCAGCGTCTGGCTGCTGCACCTGCTGTCCGGGCCCGCCGACGTCCGCGCCGTCGTCGCCGAGTGCGCCCGCGTGCTGCGCCCCGGCGGGGTCTACGTCACCACCGTCGACAAGGCCGCCGCGCACGACGTCGGCAGCGACATCGACGGCGTTCTCGCCCCGCGCCCGCGCAGGCCCGCCCAGGACGCCGCCGCCGCCGTGGCGGCCCACGCGGCCGAGCACGGGCTGCTCCCCTGCCAAGAGGCCTCCTTCCCCGGCCTGGGGCAGGGCCGCAGCCCCCGTTCCACCATCGCCGACCTGCGGCGCGGCTGGTTCACCGTGCTGCCGCCCGGCGATCCGCGCACCGAGGAGTTCGCCGCACAGCTGGCCCGCCTCCCGGACCAGGACCGCCCCCGCCCCGACCCCGTCTTCGGCGTGCGCGCCTTCAGGAAGCCGGCGGCCGTGTGAAGTCCGTCGTCCAGTCGGTCACCCAGGTCTCCCCGCCGTCCGCCGAGAACGCCTGCTCCCAGCGGGCACCCGCCGGGGAGACGCCCGACCGGACGAACCGCACCCGCACGTCCTTGCCGCCGTGCGTGTCGCAGCAACTCGCCGGCGCCGGTCGGCAGAATCCAGCCCGTCCGGCGTTCGAGGACGAGGCCGTTCAGGCCGACGGGGGTCTGGGGGCGGAGCCCCCGGCTCGAGCCGCGGACGAGGGCACGCGTCGGGCCAACAGGCTCCTCAATTCGGCCGAGGCCGGCGCAGCGAAGTCGTGCGGGCTGCTCCTGAGCGGTCTCCCGTGGTTCCCTCGGGCAGGCTGTCGGCCAAGTAGGCGTCGAGGTCGGGGACTTCGGGGGCCAGCAGGTGCCGTACCCAGGCGTCCCGCTCGTGCAGGATCGGCGGCAGCTCCCAGACGCAGCCGATCCACGGCAGATCCGGCCGGACGAAGCGGGCAGGATCGCGGTCCGGGCAGCCGAGCACCGGCTGGCCCGCCGCCGCCCCCCGGAAGTGCAGGACGTTGTCCCACACCCAGCTGTACGCGTTGAGATAGGCGCCGTCGTCGTCGCCCCGGTGCAGCACCACGAACGTCGCCGGCGGCGTCCCGTCCGGCTCCGGCAGCAGCTCGGGCAGGATCGCGTACGCCGCCTTCTCGACCTCGGGCGCGATGCCCGCCGGGTCGGCGGTGACGTGGTAGCGCTTGACGTGCCGCCCGGCCACCTCGATCGGCGGCGGCACGGTCAGCAGTTTCTCTCGGAAGACCATGGCCGCGACGCTAGAACCCCTTCACTGACACCATGTGTCAGTGAAGTCCAGCCGTCTCGTCTCGATCCTGCTCCTGCTCCAGACCCGGGGCCGGATGACCGCCGCCCAGCTCGCCGAGGAGCTGGAGGTCTCCGTGCGCACCGTCTACCGCGACGTCGAGGCGCTGAGCGCGGCGGGCGTCCCGCTGTACGGCGACGCGGGCCACGCCGGCGGCTACCGCCTCCTCGACGGCTACCGCACCCGTCTGACCGGCCTCACCACGTCCGAGGCCGAGGCCCTGTTCCTGGCCGGCGCCCCCGGCCCCGCCGCCGACCTGGGGCTCGGCCCGTTCCTGGCCGCCGCCCAGCTCAAGGTCCGTGCCGCGCTGCCGCCCGAACTGCGCGGCCACGCCGACCGGATCAGCGGCCGCTTCCACCTCGACGCCCCCGGCTGGTACGCCGCCCCGGACGACACCCCCCACCTGCCGGCCGTCGCCGACGCCGTCTGGAACAGCCGCGTCCTCGACGTCCTCTACCGCCGGTGGCGCGAGCCCACCGACGTCCGCCGCCGCCTCGAACCGTACGGCCTGGTCCTCAAGGCGGGCCGCTGGTACGTGGCCGCCGGCCCGGGCCCGCGCACCTACCGCGTCGACCAGATCCTCGAACTCACGGCGACCGACGACGCGTTCACCCGGCCCGACGACTTCGACCTGGCCGCGTACTGGTCGGCGTACCGGCACGACTTCCACGACCGCCTGCACCGGGGCGAAGCGGTGGTACGGCTGGCCCCCGGCGCCCGCCTCAGCGGCCCTGCGGGCGAGGCCGTACGTGCCGACGGGCGCCCGGAGCCGGACGGCTGGACCCGCGCCACCGTCCCCATCGAGTCCGTCGACCGCGCACACGCCGAGTTCCTGAGCCTCGGCACGGACATCGAGGTCCTGGCACCGGCCGAGCTGCGCGAGCGCATCGCCCGCACCGCGAGCCGACTGGCCGCCAGGTACGGCAACTTCCGTGCGGGCGGCGGCGACTGAGAGGCGACCCAGTCCGTCCTCCCTGGGAGGTACGCCCCGTGCAGCACCCGCACCCCCACCGCAGACGCCGAGGCGCCGTCCTGGCCGCGACTGCCGCCACCGCGGCCCTGATCGGCGCAGGCCTGACGGCACTCTCGCCCGGATCCGCCCAGGCCGCCACCGCCCGGCAGGTCGAGAAGCTCGACCGCGGCGTCGTCAGCGTCCACACCGACAGCGGCAACCTCGTCGGCTGGCGCTGGCTCGGCACCGACCCCGACAACGTCTCCTTCAACGTCTACCGCGCCGGTACGAAGGTCAACCCGACCCCGATCACCGGCTCCACCACCTTCTTCCACGCCGGCGCCCCCGCCCAGGCCGACTACACGGTCCGCGCCATCGTGGGCGGCGTGGAACAGGGCGAATCCGTCAACGCCGTCCAGTTCCGCACCGGCTACAAGGACGTACCGATCACCCCGCCCGCCGGCGGCACCACCCCCGACGGAGTGTCGTACACCTACGAGGCCAACGACGCCTCCGTCGGCGACCTGGACGGCGACGGACAGCTGGACTTCGTCCTCAAGTGGCAGCCGACCGACGCCAAGGACAACTCCCGGTCCGGCTACACCGGCGACACCTACCTCGACGGCATCAAGCTGGACGGCACCCGCCTGTGGCGCATCGACCTGGGCCGCAACATCCGCTCCGGCGCCCACTACACCCAGTTCCAGGTGTACGACTACGACGGCGACGGCAAGGCCGAGATCGCCCTCAAGACGGCCGACGGCACGGTGGACGGCACGGGCACCGTGATCGGCAGCGCCTCCGCCGACCACCGCAACTCCGGCGGCTACGTCCTTTCCGGACCCGAGTACCTCACCCTGTTCAACGGGCAGACGGGCAGGGCCATGCAGACCGTCGACTACGTCCCGGCGCGCGGCACGGTCTCCTCCTGGGGCGACTCCTACGGCAACCGCGTCGACCGCTTCCTGGCCGGCACCGCCTACCTGGACGGCTCCCGCCCCTCCCTCATCGAGGCCCGCGGCTACTACACCCGTACGGTCATCACCGCCTGGGACTGGCGAGGCGGCACCCTCACCCGCCGCTGGACCTTCGACACCAACTCCTCCACCAACAGCGGCAAGGGCTACGACGGCCAGGGCAACCACCAGCTGTCCGTCGCCGACGTCGACGGCGACGGCAGGGACGAGATCGTGTACGGCTCGATGACCGTGGACGACAACGGCAACGCCCTGTGGACGACGAAGAACGGCCACGGCGACGCGATGCACGTCGGCGACCTGGACCCGTCCCGGCCCGGCCTGGAGGAGTTCAAGGTCGACGAGGACTCCTCGAAGCCGTCCTCCTGGATGGCCGACGCGAGGACCGGTCAGGTCCTGTGGTCCACGGCCCCGAACGGCGACAACGGCCGGGGTGTGTCCGGGGACGTCTGGGCGGGCAGCCCGGGCGCCGAGTCCTGGTCGTCGGCCGAGAGCGGCATCCGTGACCCGAAGGGCACGGTCGTCGCGAGCCGCAAGCCGGCCGGCACCAACTTCCTCTCCTGGTGGGACGGTGACACCGTCCGCGAGCTCCTCGACGGCACCCACATCGACAAGTACGGCACCACGTCCGACACCCGCCTGCTGACCGGCGCATCCGTCCACTCGGACAACGGCACCAAGGCGACCCCGGCCCTGTCCGGCGACATCCTCGGCGACTGGCGCGAGGAGGTCGTCTGGCCGACGACGGACAACACGGCCCTGCGTATCTACTCCACCCCCTACGACACCAGCACCCGCATCACGACCCTCCTCCACGACAGCCAGTACCGCACGGCGCTGGCCTGGCAGAACACGGCCTACAACCAGCCACCCCACCCGAGCTTCTTCATCGGCGACGGCATGGCGACGGCGCCACGGCCGGCCGTGTTCACGCCGTGAGCCGACCGCACCCCGAACGCGTGAACGTCTGAACGCGTGAACGTCTGAAAGGGCGGGAAGGGCTCCATCCACTTCTCGCGGATCCCGATTGCGCGGTGCGCGGCTCCCAGCCGCTTCCCCGCGTCTCCTGAGGGTCCTTCCCGCCACCTCCAGCACACCACGGGAAGCGCCGTTCCACCAGTGCCGGGCGGCCCCGATCCCGCCCCGCGATCACGCGGAGTCAATGCTCATGACCACAGCGCATCCCGGCGTTCAGGCGACCGTGCAGCTCCGGTCGCCCAGTTCGAAGGACGTCGGTTCGGCGTCGGCGCCCGTCCAGGAACCGGTGAAGCCGAAGCCCACCGACGAACCCGACGCCACCGTGCCGTTCCGGCTCACGTTCCTCACGGTCACCGACGTGCCCGACTGGGTCCAGTCGGCGTTCCAGAGCCGGGTGATCTTCTGGCCGTCCGCGAAAGGCCAGGTCAGGGACCATGCGGACCAGGCGGTCGAGCCGGTGTTCGTCAGCTGGACGTCCGCTTGGAAGCCGCCCGGCCACTGGTTGGTGATCTTGTACCTGACCGTGCAGGCACCGGACGCCGGCGGGGTCGTACCGCCGTCGCCACCGCCGCCGCCCGTCTCGGAGGTGTCGCCGTAGACGACGCCCCGCCCGTTGCAGGAGGAGGGCGCGAGAGCCGGGCGGCCCCCGGTGAGGGTGGGGACCGCCCGGCCGGCGGTGCGATGTCGCGCCCCACAGGGGCACGGGGAACGGCGCGACCAGCCACCGGCAACCCGCGGCTGCCGTGTCGGCCGAGGCCGCGCAGCGTCTCGCGGGGACTTATTCGAGCAACTCCGCGTACGAGCCCATGGCCAGGGCGATGTCCGCCTCGGCCCAGAACCGGTGGTACGTGAAGACGGGCGCCGCGCCGCCCTTGAGGTAGGCCTCGACCTTCGACCAGGCCGGGTCGTTCTTGTAGAAGGACCGGATCGAGGAGAACGTCGACGAGGAGTTGATCGCGTCGCCGTTCGGCATCGTGCCGCTCCAGCCGCTCGGCACGTACACGCTGTCGCCGAACCTGCTGTAGTCGCTGCGGGTCTCGGGGACGGCGACGCCGAGGCCGTCCTGGTAGTTGGCCCACATGCCGTCCAGCAGCGCCTTCGCCGTCGACTTCGCCGCCGTGTCACCGGACCTGGCGGCGTAGTAGGTGAGCGTCTTGGCGTAGGCGGCCGTCACGCCGACGTCGTCGGTGTAGTCGGCGACGGTGACGTGAAGTCCGCTGTTGCTGCCGGGACCTGACGCGTTCCAGGTGTCGGGCCGGCCGGACCACTGGAGCGTGGAGGGGATCCGGTAGGTGCCGTCCGGGTTGACCGTGGTCCTGGACAGCGCCCACTTCACCCACTTGTCGAGGATCGCCTTCGCGGGGGCGTTCCCGGTCTGCTGGTAGTACTCGGCGACCCGCTCCATCGACCAGGCCTGGAACCCGAACCACTGGTTCGAGGGCGGGTCGTGGTAGACGGGCTGCCAGTCGTAGTACATGCCGTAGAACGTCGACGTGTCCGCCGGCGGGGCGGCGTAGCGGCCCTGCCAGCTGTTGGTCGCGCCGCCCGCGATCGCACCCTCGGACGACTGCAGCCACTGGTAGAACTCCAGCTGCCGCTGCAGCGACTTGCCCCAGTCGGCCGCGCCCGTCGCCGACTTCGGCTTCAGGTCGGCGTACGAGCTGAGCGCGTATGCTGCCAGCGGGTTCTGGTAGCCGCCGTGGACATGGCTGGAACCGATCCGCCAGGCCCAGCCCGCGCTGGTGTCGGTGGCGCCGCCCCAGGCGTAGTACCAGGACAGCAGGTAGTGCGAGGCGTCCTTGCCGGTGCCGGCCGTGCAGGCGGACGGGCCGACACAGGTGCCGATCTTCTTGAAGTACTTGTCGTACATCGCATACCGCAGGTAGTCGCCCATCTTCGCTGCCTTGGCGACCGTTGCGGACACGTCAGGGCCCTTGCCCTGCGCCTTCGCCCACACGTCCGCCCAGTACGCGGCCTGCACCGCGCGCGCATCCGCGTCCGGGGCGTCCGTGTACTTCCACTGCCTGGCGTAGGAGGAGTCGCCGGTGAACAGGTCCAGATAGCCGTTGGTGCCGCCGTACCGGAAGGCGTCGCAGGTCGGCTGCGGGACGGTCTCCCAGACCGACTCCTGCGGACCGCGCTGGAAGGTGTTGATGTACGACGGCCCCGTCGCCGTCGGGCCCGCCTCGCACGCGCCCGGCTCGTTGCCGTAGCCGTAGACGTTGTCCACGTCCTGGATCCAGTGCATACCGTATACGTCGTCCGTACCGTATGCAGTCTTCAGTTCACCGGCGATCGGATCCGATCCCACCGGCACCGACGTGTCCAGCTTCGCCGGATACTCGTTCGGCGTGTCCAGCTCCGGCGCGTACGTCGCCGGCTTCGAGGCGTTGTAGAAGGAGTTAGTCGGCTGGTCGGCATGGGTCGGGATCATGTACTTCTCCATGAGGGCCCACGCGCCGTTGAACTTCGACCAGTCACCGGTGACCTTGCCGTACATGGCCTGCAGCCAGAGAAGGTAGCTGTAGGCCTCCGACGTGGTCTCGTGGCCCTGGTCAGGGGCCTCGACGATCAGCGTCTCCACCGAGTGGTACGGGATCCCCTCGGGGGAGAAATAGCCGTTCGCCGGATTGGTGATCTTCCCGTACAGGTCCAGGAAACGGGCGTCGTACGCCTTGGACGCGGCCAGCTCCGTCACCGTGACCGTCGCCTTGGTGTGGCCGGTCGCCGTGGCGGTGAAGGTGGCGCTGCCGGTGCCGGAGGTGTCGGCGGCGATGGTCACCGTCTGTCCGGTGTTCCAGCTGGACGGCGTGAAGACCAGTGACGAACCGCCGGTGACCGTGAGGCCCGTGTTGCCGTCCGTGCGGGCCACGCTCACGGTCACACTCGCGCTCGGCTGCGTCGACAGCTTCACGTCGAACGAGCCCGACTTGCCCTGCTGGATGCCCAGCTGGGCCGGCGAGGCCACGACCGCGGGTCCCGAGGCGACCGTGATGCCGACCGGCGTGGACGCGGCGGACGCGCCGAGACTGTCGTACGCCTTCGCCACCAGCGAATGACTGCCCACGGTCAAGCTTGAGGCCGGGAGCGTGTAGGGCGCGCTCGTGTCCGTACCGAGCAGCGTGGTGTCGTCGTAGAACTCCATCTTGCTGATCGTCGCGTTGTCGGCCGCCGCCGCGGTCGCCGCGAGCGGCACCGCGTCCCCTTGCGTGTACACCGCGCCGGCACTCGGGCTGGTCAGCACCGTGACCGGTGGCTGGTGCGCGCCGGCGCAGGTGGTGCCGTTGACCGCGAAGGAGGCCGGGGCGGCGTTGGCGCCGCTGTAGGTGAACTGCGCGCCGGCGGAGACCGCGGCTCCGGCGGCGATCGTGCCGTTGTACGAGGCGTTCTGGACGGTGATCGTCCGGCCGGACTGGGACCAGGTGCCGTTCCAGCCGTTCGTCAGCTTCTGGTTGCCCGTGTAGTCGTAGGCCAGGGTCCAGCCGTCGATCGCGGCCGTGCCGCGGTTCGTGATCGTGAGGTCGGCCGTGAAACCCGAACCCCAGTCGTTCGTCTTGTAGTCGACGCTGCACTGGACGGTCGCCGCGTGCGCGGCGGTGGTGCCGGTGGCGAGCATCGTCAGGGGCAGGGCGAGTGCGGCCGGTGCGGCGGTCCACCACCGCCGCACGGCTCTGCGTCTGCGTCCGGGATCCATGTGCTGGTTCCTCCTTGCGGCGTGCGGCTCGGGAGAAGTCAAGGCTTGAACCAGTGGGAGCGCTCCCATAGTGAGGATGCGCCTGTGAGGGGTCAAGGTGCTTGAAGAGTCGAAAAGATTCGACGGATCCGGTTGAGGAAAAGTCAGGCAACTCCCCTGGGCAACCAAGCCACTTGGCGCTACGTTCCTTCGCACCAGTGGGAGCGGTTCCATTCAGTCGACGCGCCGGTCACGGCGCGCCAAGCTGCAAGGAGTCGCTCATGCGACACCCCCCGCGTTCAGTACTTTTAACCGCCGCCGGTGCGGTCGCGCTCCTCGGAGGCGTGGGCGTCCCGGTGGTCACGGCCGAGGGAGCCACGCCCGCGTGCACGGTGGAGTACGCCGTCACCAGCCAGTGGGACAGCGGTTTCCAGGGCTCCGTGAAGATCACCAACAACCAGGCCGCGCTGAACAGCTGGCAGCTCACCTTCGACTTCGCCGGCGGACAGCAGGTCACCCAGGGCTGGAACGCCAAGTGGTCCCGGTCCGGCACCACCGTGACCGCTGCCAACGAGAGCTGGAACGGTGCGCTCGCCACCGGCGCGAGCGTCAGCGCCGGATTCCTCGCCTCCTGGTCGGGCAGCAACACCGTGCCGACGACGTTCAAGCTCAACGGCACGACGTGCAACGCGGATCCGGACCCCACGACACCCCCGCCGACCGATCCGCCACCGTCGGGCGGCACCGCACCCGCGCTGCACGTGTCCGGCACCAGGCTCGTGGACTCCGCCGGCCGGACCCGCCGACTGCTCGGCGTGAACCGCTCTGGCGGCGAGTTCATGTGCGTACAGGGCTACGGCATCTGGGACGGCCCCGTCGACGACGCCGCCGTCAAGGCGATCGCCGACTGGAAGGCCGACGCGGTCCGCATCCCGCTCAACGAGGAGTGCTGGCTCGGCCTGTCCGGCATCAAGCCCGAGTACGGCGGCACGAACTACATCAACGCCGTCAAGGACCTGGTGGCTCGCGTCGAGGCGCACGGCATGACACCGATCCTCGAGATGCACTGGTCCTACGGCCAGTACACCGGCAACTCGGCCGGCTGCTCCGACGTGCACGCCACCTGCCAGAAACCGATGCCGGACCAGCAGTACGCCCCGTCCTTCTGGGCGTCCGTCGCCGGAACCTTCAAGGACGACCAGGCGGCCGTGTTCGACCTGTTCAACGAGCCCTACCCGGACCGGGCGACCTCCAGCCCGGCGGACGCCTGGACGTGCTGGCGGGACGGCGGCACCTGCCCCGGGATCTCGTACGAGGTCGCCGGTATGCAGGATCTTGTAGACAGCATCCGAGGGGCCGGGGCGAAGAACGTCATCATGGTCGGCGGTCTGGCGTATGCGAACGACCTCAGCCAGTGGACTGCATACAAGCCCACCGACGCCACCGGCAATCTCGCCGCCGCCTACCACGTCTACAACTTCAACACCTGTGCCGGCGAGAGCTGCTGGAACTCCACCCTCGCCCCCGTCGCGGCCCAGGTACCGCTGGTGGCCGGGGAGATCGGTGAGAACACCTGCTCGCACGGATTCGTCGACCAGGTCATGAAGTGGTTCGACGACCGCGACCTGTCCTACCTCGGCTGGACCTGGAACACCTGGGACTGCTCCTCCGGCCCGTCCCTGATCTCCGCCTACGACGGAACACCCACCGCGTACGGCATCGGGCTGCGTGACCACCTGCGCGCCCTCAACCCGTAAGCCCCGCAGGGGACTCACAGAAGAAGGAAACCCGCACTCATGAGTCGTACACGAACATCACTGCTCGCTGCCCTGGCACTGATCGCCGGGGCCTCGGGGACCGCCCTCGCCGCAGCACCGGCCGGCGCCGCGGCCACGGCCGTCCCCTGCACCGTCGACTACAAGGTGCAGAACCAGTGGGACACCGGCTTCACCGCAGCCGTGACCGTCACCAACAACGCGGCCGCGAAGTCGGGTTGGACGCTGAAGTGGTCGTACGCCGGGAACCAGCAGGTGACCAGCGGCTGGAACGCCAGGATCAGCCAGAGCGGCACCGCCGTCACCGCCGCCAACGAGAGCTACAACGGCACGCTGACCACCGGGAGTTCGGTCAGCTTCGGCTTCAACGGCTCCTACAGCGGCACCAACGCCGTACCCGCCGCCTTCACCCTCGACGGCGTCACCTGCAACGTCGACGACGGCAGCAGCGGAGGCGGCGGGGGAGACGGCGGCGGGGGAGGCACCGGCACGCGCGTCGACAACCCCTACGCGGGCGCCAAGGTGTACGTGAACCCGGAGTGGTCGGCCAAGGCCGCCGCCGAACCGGGCGGCAGCCGCGTCTCCGGCCAGCCCACCGGCGTCTGGCTGGACCGCATCGCCGCGATCAACGGGGCGGGCGGCGGCATGGGCCTGCGCGCCCACCTGGACGCGGCCCTCGCCCAGAAGGGCAGCGGCGAAGAGGTCGTCCAGCTCGTCGTCTACGACCTGCCGGGCCGGGACTGCGCGGCGCTCGCCTCCAACGGCGAACTCGGCCCCACCGAGATCGACAAGTACAGGACACAGTTCATCGACCCGATCGCGGCGATCCTCGCCGACCCGAAGTACGCCTCCCTCAGGATCGCCACCACCATCGAGATCGACTCGCTGCCCAACCTCGTCACCAACACCGGCAGCCGCGCCACCGCAACCCCCAACTGCGACACCATGCTCGCCAACGGCAACTACGTGAAGGGCGTCGGCTACGCCCTCGCCAAGCTCGGCGCCATCCCCAACGTCTACAACTACCTCGACGCCGGCCACCACGGCTGGCTCGGCTGGGACGACAACTTCGCCCCCGCCGCCACCCTGTTCAAGCAGGCGGCCACCAGTGAGGGCGCGAGCGTCGACGACGTGGCCGGGTTCATCACCAACACGGCGAACTACAGCGCCCTGAAGGAGGACAACTACACCATCAACGACAGCGTCAACGGCACCTCGGTGCGCCAGTCGAAGTGGGTCGACTGGAACCGCTACGTCGACGAGCTGTCCTTCGCCCGGGTCTTCCGCAGCCAGCTCGTCTCGGTCGGCTTCAACGCGAACATCGGCATGCTGATCGACACCTCCCGCAACGGCTGGGGCGGCACCACCCGCCCGACCGGACCCGGCCCGAGGACCAGCGTGGACACCTACGTCGACGGCGGCCGCTACGACCGCCGTATCCACGTCGGCAACTGGTGCAACCAGGCCGGTGCCGGCCTCGGCGAACGCCCGCAGGCCGCCCCGGCGGCCGGGATCGACGCCTACGTGTGGATGAAGCCCCCGGGCGAGTCCGACGGCTCCAGCACCGCCATCGCCAACGACGAAGGCAAGGGCTTCGACCGCATGTGCGACCCGACGTACACAGGCAACGCCCGCAACGGCAACAACATGTCCGGCGCCCTGCCCGACGCCCCGCTGTCCGGACACTGGTTCTCCGCCCAGTTCCAGCAGCTGATGCAGAACGCCTACCCGCCGCTGTCCTGACCGGGTGAGCCTCCGCCGGGGCCGGTTCCCGTCCCGAGGGACAGGTCCCGGCGGATCTCCCGCTCCAGGAAGCACGCGCCCGTCGCCCGTTTGCCGACCCTCCCGATTCCGCTGCCCGGTTTTGCCGTACCGGCAACACGGCCGGCCCCCGACCGGTGTGCCGCCGCACGCTGACCGCATCCCGAGGAGAGGCTGACCACCATGGCGCACGACCACCACGCAGACGACCGTCACGCACACGAGCAGCGGCACGCACCCTCCCACGCACACACGCATGACACCGACATCGACTGGAACGAGTCGGCTCCCCGGCTGGAGGCCCAGGCGGAGCTGTTCACCCCCGTCTACGAGCGCGCCATGGCCTGGCTGGCGAAGGAGGTGACGGAGCCGGGGCTGATCGTCGACGCGGGCAGCGGCCCCGGCGTCGTCGCCTGCCTGTTCGCCGAGGCCTTCCCCGGTGCGCGGGTCGTCGCCGTCGACGGCACCGAGCCGCTGCTGGAGCGTGCCCGCGCCCGCGCCGCACGGCAGGGCGTGGCCGACCGCTTCGACACTCTCGCCGGTGAACTGCCCGGTGTGCTGGGCGAGTTGGACTACCCGGCCGATCTGCTGTGGGCCAGCCGCAGCCTGCACCACCTCGGCGACCAGCAGGCTGGGCTCGCCGCGTTCGCCGACCGGCTCGCCCCCGGCGGCACCCTGGCCCTCCTCGAAGGCGGCCTCCCCTCCCGCTTCCTGCCCCGGGACATCGGCATCGGGCGCCCCGGACTTCAGACACGGCTGGACGTGCTGGAGGGGGAGTGGTTCGCCCGGATGAGGGCCGACCTGCCCGGCTCGGTCGCGGTGACCGAGGACTGGCCGGCGCTGCTGACCGCCGCCGGTCTGCAGCACACCCGCACCCGCAGCTTCCTGCTCGACCTGCCCGCCCCGGCGACCGACCGGGCCCGCGCCTACGCCGCCGCCACCCTGTCCCGGCTGCGCGATGCGGCCACCGAGAGCCTGGACGCCGAGGACCGCGCCACCCTGGACCGGCTGCTCGACCCGGCCGACCCGGCGAGCGTGCACCGCAGGCCGGACGTGTTCGTTCTGGGCGCGTACACGGTCCACACGGCGGTACGGCCCGTCTAGGCGCCGTGCCCAGCACAGCCCCGGCCGGGCATACACGCTCACCCGCGCCCCACGCCCCACGCCCCGCGCCCCGCGGACCGTCCGCGTCCCGCACTCCTCGAAGGACGCGGACGGGACCTGCCGTTTGACCCTTTCCCGTGGGTCCGCGTCCAGCGGCTGCCCGGCGGGATCACGCAGCACGGCGATCCGCCGGGCGGCGAGCATCCGCGCGCGGACGACCGAGGGCCCGGCCTCCGTGCCGTACGACGTGCCGGAGTCCCCGGGGCCGTCGCGACCGCTCATCCGGCCGACCGTGCCGGCCCGTTGGAGCCGCACGGGGCCGCGGACCTGGTGTGCGCGGGCCGGGCCGGGACTCACCGCGGCGGAACGGCACCGCTACCTTCCCGCCGTGCCGTACCGCCGTACCTGCGACGGGACTTGACTTGGAGAGCGCTCGAAGTGATGAACTCCCTGCTCGTACACCGACACGCAGGGGGAACATCATGAACGACGCTCCGGTCGCGCTCATCACCGGCGGCGGCAGCGGTATCGGTGCGGCCGTCGCCCGGCAGCTGCTGGACGCCGGGCACCGGGTCACCGTCACCGGACGCGGGGAGCAGCGGCTGCGGGATTTCGCCGACAGTATGGGAAATCCCGACCGACTGCTGACGGTCGCCGGTAGTGCGTCTGCATTCGACGACATACAGGATGCGGTCGACCGTACGCTGAAGGCATACGGTCGACTGGATACCGTCATCGCCAACGCCGGCTTCGCCACCCACGACGCCGTCGCCGACGGCGACCCGTCCGGCTGGACCGAGATGGTCCTCACCAACGTCCTCGGCCCCGCGCTCCTGATCCGCGCCTCCTTCGAGGCGCTGAAGGAGACCCGCGGCCGGATCGTCCTCATCGGCAGTGTCGCCGGGTTCGTGAACACGCCGGGCAACATCTACGGCGCCACCAAGTGGGCGGTCACCGGGCTCGCCGAGAACACCCGGCGCCAGGTAACGGAGTTCGGCATCGGTGTCACGCTGGTAGCCCCCGGCCGGGTGGAGACCCCGTTCTGGGACGGCAACGGCAGCCTGCCCCCGGGGCATCTCCTGACCGCGGACCAG
The DNA here is from genome assembly GCF_040630895.1 of Streptomyces sp. NPDC005728. Taxonomy (NCBI): domain Bacteria; kingdom Bacillati; phylum Actinomycetota; class Actinomycetes; order Kitasatosporales; family Streptomycetaceae; genus Streptomyces; species Streptomyces sp. NPDC005728. The sequence goes on along the minus strand of NZ_JBEXYL010000001.1, from coordinate 48,726 downwards.
ATCGCCGACTCGGTGGTCTGGGCGATCCGGCAGCCGGCCGGGGTCGACATCAACACCGTGGTCGTACGCCCGCTGGGTCAGCCCAACTGACGTAGGCTCGGCCTCAGTTGTTGGCCAGGAACTGCTTGGCCAGCTGGTCCCCGAGGGTCACGGCGGCGCTGTGGCTCTCGATGGGGGAGACCTTCGAGTTCTTGAACAGGATGTAGGTCACGCCGGAGTCGGCCCCGCCGGTCGCCGGGTCGGGGTCGATGCCGAGCGCCTTGGCGGTGGCGTACGAGGCCTCGCCGATGATCTTCGTGGGGCCGGTGTCGCCGACGACGGCGTACTCGACCTTGTTGTTGTAGATGACGGCGACCACGCCGCCGCCCTTGATGCCGGCGCCGGAGTAGTTCCAGATGCTGCTGGAGCTGGGGACCACGACGTACGGCAGGGACTCGGCCTTGAGCGGCTTGCCGTCGGACTGGTGGAAGGCGGTGTCGTCCTGGTACCAGGGGTCGCGGTCCTCGTTGCAGTTCGTGGTGCGCTGGCCGTCGCAGTCGACGTCCATGTCGGCCTTCCAGAACACGGCGCCGTTCTTGCCGCACACGGGGACCGTGGCCGAGGTCTCGTCGTCGGTCTTGTACTTGCCGTTGGATATCTGCGAGCAGGACGTCACCTTGGCGAGCAGATCGGCCGCGCTGACCGAGCCCTCCTGGGTGGACGTCGGTGCGTGGTGGCCGGAGGCATGGGCGGGCAGCACTCCGGCTGCGAGGAGGGCGGCCCCGGAGGCCGCGGCGAGGGTCAGTGTTCGAAAACGCACTGTGGGGGACCCTTCTGTTAGGAAAGTTTCCTTACCGGGTGCCGTACAAGGTGGCCCCATCTGCATGTCCCCGTCAAGTCCTTGCGGGGAAGTCCCGCAGGCTGTGCGCTTTGCGGGGTTCCGCTCCCGGGAGAACACTGGTCGTGTCGAACTGGGAGGCGAAATGTCATGTTCGTGCGCACCGTCTATGTGACCGGCGACCCCGCGAAGATCGACACGGCCGTCAGAGCCCTGAACACGGAAGGCCGGGAGCTGCTCCAGGAGCGTCCGGGCTACCGCGGGGCCGGGGTCTTCGTGGACCGGGATCTCGGCAAACTGCTGGGCGTGAGCTGGTGGGACACGGCCGAGGCGCGGCACAACAGCGACGAGGTCATGCGATTGCGCAGGAAGGCCCTGCTGGAGCCGTTCGCCGGAACGCTGACGGTGGAGAACTTCGAGGCGGTGGTGTACCACCCGCTCCAGCCGCCGCGCATGGGCGGCGGACTGCGCGTCACGCGGGTGGAGTTCGACCCCGCGGACGCCGACCTGGTCGCCGAGACGTTCCTGTCGACCGTGATCCCGCGGCTCGAGACGCTGCCGGGCCTGGCCACGGCCGGCCTGCTCGTCGACCGGGACCGCGGTACGGGCCAGGTCGGCACCCTCTTCACGGACCGTGACGCGATGGTGGCCTCGCGGGCCGGTCAGGCGGCGGCCCGGCACGAAGGCGTCGCCAAGGCGCACGTGAACGTCGTCGGTCTGGAGGAGTTCGAGGTCGTGCATACGGACGTGCACCTCGCCTGAAGGGCGTGCACACGGGCGTGCACGCCGGCTGACCGGCCCCGTACGGGCATCCGGATCCCCCTCCCACGGCGAGGCATGCCTCCTCCCGCGGGGATGTTCGGGAAAACGGCCGTCCGGCCTTGCCGCTCGGCCGTCCCGCCCCGCGGCTCGGCCGTCCGCCTGCCGCCGGGGCGGGCGAACGGCCGTTCGCCGGGCGATGGTCAGCCCATGTCGAAGGTGGCCGGGTCCGGGCCGAGCCGCCGGTCCTCGTTCAGGGCGCTGATCGCCGCGAGGTCCTCGTCGTCCAGGCTGAAGTCGAACACCTCGATGTTCTCCTTGATCCGCGACGGCGTCACGGACTTCGGGATCACGACGTTACCCAGCTGGATGTGCCAGCGCAGCACGACCTGGGCCGGAGTGCGGTTGTGCTTCTGCGCGATGGCGACGACGGCAGGTACCTCCAGCAGGCCCTTGCCCTGGCCGAGCGGGGACCAGGCCTCGGTGGTGATGCCCTGCTCCCCGTGGAACTCGCGCGCCGCGCGCTGCTGCAGGTGGGGGTGCAGCTCGATCTGGTTGACCGCCGGGATGACCGAGGTCGCGTCGATCAGCCGCTCCAGGTGGTCGGGAAGGAAGTTGGACACGCCGATCGCCCTGACGCGGCCGTCGGAGTACAGCTTCTCGAACGCCTTGTACGTGTCGAGGTACTTGCCCCGGGACGGCAGCGGCCAGTGGATCAGGTACAGGTCCAGATGGTCGAGACCCAGCTTCTCCAGTGACGCGTCGAACGCGCGCAGTGTGGCGTCGTACCCCTGGTCGCTGTTCCAGAGCTTGGTGGTGACGAAGATGTCCTCACGGGGCAGGCCGGAGGCGGCGATGGCCTTGCCGGTGCCCTCTTCGTTGCCGTAGATCGCCGCTGTGTCGATGCTGCGGTACCCGGCCTCGAGTGCCGTGGCGACGGCCTGCTCGGCCTCGTCGTCCGGCACCTGCCAGACGCCGTAGCCCAGCTGGGGCATCTCGACGCCGTTGTTGAGGATGATCGGGGGGACCTTGCTGCTCACGAGCTTCTTGATCCTTCGGTTGTCGACAGGTGGTACTCCCATCGTCAACGATCACGCGCCACGATGCATTCCTGACCGCGGAATCCGCACCGACTGACCGGCGAGTCAGTCTCCGGAACCTCGGATTGGCCGGAAACGCATCCGACGTTATCGGTCCGGACCATTGACCGCGGCCCGTCATCCCGGGACTCTGTATCGCGCCACCGGACGTGTGACTGAACCCGGTGCATGCATGTGAACGGCCTCTGACCACGGCTGTTGTTGCCCACTGAGAACCCCCACCCTCAGGAAAGCGGGTACGCACACATGAACAAAACCCTGTCCACGACCCCTCGCACAGCCCACTCGGACCCCAAGACCTCCGATGAAACGGCCTGGCAGAGTCCCGGCTACCAGGTCGTGGAGACCGCCCTCGAGGTGACCGCCTACGCCCTCGCCGACCGCCGCACGCCCGAGCCGCCCCAGGCCTCATGAGCATGACCGTCCCGCCCGTGACGGACGCTGTGACGACTGCCCGCCCCGACGGCCACATGGCCGCGGCCGGCACCGACGGCCGTACGACCACGGCCCCATGGCCCCCCGCAGAGTTCACCGAGCGGCTGCGCGCCGTCAACGCCGCCCGGTACCACGACCGGCACCCCTTCAACCTGCGGATGCACCGCGGCGAGCTGACCCCCGCCGAGCTGCGCCGCTGGATCGCCGCCCGTTTCCACTACCAGCGGCACATCCCCGTCAAGGACGCCCTGATCCTCGCGGGGCTCGACCGGCCCGAGCAGCGCCGCGTCTGGCTGCGCCGCATCCGCGACCACGACGGCACGGGGGACGGCGGCCCCGGGAGCGAGGGCGGCATCGAGCGCTGGCTGCGGCTCGGCGAGGCCGCGGGCCTCGGTCGCCAGGAACTGTGGGACGCCTCCCGGGTGCCACCCGGGGTGCGGTTCGCGGTCGAGGGCTACGTCACCTTCTGCCGGCTGCGACCCACGCCGGACTCCGTCGCCGCCTCCCTGACGGAGCTGTCCGCGCCGGACCTGATGCGCACCCGCATCGCCGCCTTCGAACACCACTACCCGTGGATCGACCCGGCCGGCCTCGCCTACTTCCGCACCCGTGTCACCCAGGGCGCCCGCGACGGCGAGGAGGCCCTCGCCCTGGTCCTCGACCAAGCCCGCACCCGCGAACAGCAGGAACGGGCGGTGGCCGCGCTCACCTTCAAGTGCGAGGTGCTCTGGGCGCTGCTGGACGCGGTGGACGGGAGCGGCCCGTGACGGCACGACACCCCGTCCCCGCCGGGCGTCCCGCTCCCGCCGGGCGTCCCGCCCTCGCCAGGGGTCCCGCTCCCGCCGGGCGCGTCGAACCCGTCGGCGGTGTGACGGCCTGGCGTCCCGTACTCGCCCGGGGCGTGGTGCTGCGGCACGACCCGGTGCGGGACGCGGATCTGTTGCTGCTGCCGGAGCGCGTGGTCGTCCTGCACGGCCGTGCGGGCGCCGTCCTCGGGCTGTGCGACGGCAGCCGGAGCGTGACCGGCGTCGTGGCCGAGCTGTCCGCACGGTTCCCCGGCGCACCCGTCGCCGTCGAAGTCCCCGACTTCCTGGCCGCGTTGCTCAGGGAGGGCTGGCTGACATGACGACCGTCGACCCGCCATGGGCCCTGCTCGCCGAACTCACTCACGCCTGCCCGCTGCGCTGCGGCTATTGCTCCAACCCCGTCGAACTGGTCGGTCGGTCAACAGAGCTGACCACCGAGGAGTGGTCCGGGGTGTTCCGGCAGGCGGGCGCCCTCGGTGTCGTCCACACCCATCTGTCCGGCGGTGAGCCGCTGCTGCGCCGCGACCTGCCCGACCTGGTGGCCGCCGCCGGCACGGCCGGCCTGTACACCCAGCTGGTCACCAGCGGGGTGGGCCTGGGCGAGCGGCGGCTGGCCGGGCTGGTCGCGGCCGGCCTGTGCAGTGTGCAGCTGTCCGTGCAGCACGCGGACCGCGCCGCGGCCGAACGCATCGCGGGCGTAAGGTCGTTCGCGGCGAAGGAACGCGCGGCCCGGCTGATCCGCGAGGCGGGGCTGCCTCTCGGCCTCAACGCCGTCTTGCACCGCGCCAACCTCGACGCGCTCGACGACCTGGTCCGTCTCGCCGTGGACTGGGGCGCGGACCGGCTCGAACTGGCCCACACCCAGTACCACGGCTGGGCACAGCGCAACCGGGCCGTGCTGCTGCCCACACCGGGCCAGGTGGAGCGCTCCCGCTCGGCCGTCGCCCGCTGGCGCGAACGGCTGGGTGACTCACTGGAGTTGGTGTGGGTGGCCCCCGACCTGGTGGACGCCACCGCGAAACCGTGCATGGGCGGCTGGGGCAGTATCTCGCTCACCGTCGCCCCCGACGGCACCGTCCTGCCCTGCCCGGCCGCGGCCACCCTGCCCGGCCTGGACCCGCCGAACGTAAGGGACCACCAACTGGGCGAGATCTGGCGGGAGTCGAAGGCCTTCAACGCCTTCCGGGGCGAGTCCTGGATGCCCGAACCCTGCCGCGGCTGCGCCCTGCGCGACACCGACCACGGGGGCTGCCGCTGCCAGGCGTACGCCCTCACCGGCGACCCGGCCCGCACCGACCCCGCCTGCCGGCACGCCCCGGACCACCACCTCGTACACGACCTCGTGCGCGGGCCCAGGCAGCTCGCGTACGCCTACCGACAAGCCCCGCGCGAAGGAGGAACATGAGACGCCGACGCCTGCGGGCGGCCCTGACGGCACTCGCGCTGACCACCGCCGGCCTCGCCGCGCTGCCCGCCGCCGTGCCCCCGGCCGTCGCCGCCCCCGCCCCGCACCGGCCGGCCGCCGCCCGCGACTGGTCCACCGCCGTGGTCGACTCCACCACGGCCCGCTACACGCCGACGAGCATCGGCGGCTGGTCGTACCCGGTCGGCCTCTACCTCTACGGCCAGTACCTCACCTACCGGCGCACCCACGACGCGCGGTACCTCGCCTACATCAAGAGCTACGTCGACCGCTTCGTGAAGAGCGACGGCTTCATCGGCCAGTCCTTCAACAGCCTGGACAGCATGCAGGCCGGCCGGCTGCTGGTGATCCTGCACCACGAGACGGGCCAGGACCGCTACCGCAAGGCGGCGAAGAAGATCCGCGACCGCCTCGCCACCTATCCGCGCACGAGCGACGGCGGTTTCTGGCACGCCGACAACAGCAGCCGTGCCCACCAACTGTGGGCGGACGGCGTCTACATGGTGAATCCGTTCCTCGTCGAGTACGGCAGGGAGTTCGGCGACAGCGCGTACACCGACGACGAGGCGGCCAGGCAGCTCGCCGTCTACGGCGGCCGTCTCCAGGCCGCGAACGGGCTGTTGAAGCACGCCTACGACGAGTCGAGGACCGCGAGCTGGGCCGACCCGCGGACCGGACTCGCCCCCGAGCACTGGTGCCGTGCGGTCGGCTGGTACTCGATGGCGATCGTGAACGTCCTCGACGCGATACCGGCGGACCAGCCACGGCGGCCCCGGCTCCTCGGCATCCTCCGGCGCCTGGCGGCCGGCCTGGAGAGGTACCAGGACCCGTCGAGCGGCCGCTGGTTCCAGGTCATGGACAAGGGGAGCAGGAGTGACGACTGGACCGAGACGTCCTGCTCCAGCATGTTCACCTACGCCCTCTCGCGCGGCGCCCGGCAGGGCTATCTCGACCCGCACTACGCGGCCGTCGCCCGGCGCGGCTACGAGGGCGTGCTGGCGAAGGTCTCGGTCGGCGCGGACGGCCGCACGAACCTCGCCGACATCTCCGTCGGCACGAACGTCGGCGACTACGCGTACTACGCCGCCCGGACCCGGGCCACGAACGACTTCCACGGCCTGGGCGCCTTCCTGATCATGAACGAGCAACTGCAAGGAGATTGATGTCATGAGCACGACCAGAAGGGTGCTCCTGGGCGCCGCTCTGGGCGGCGCGGCCTCGACCGCCGCCGGTCCGCCGGCCGCGACCCCGGACCGGGCCGGGTCCTGGCGGCTCAAGTGGTCCCCGTCCGCGAGCGGCGACGGACTCGGCGCCTTCGAGACCGTCGAGGACGACCGCGCGAACTCCCACCCCGCCGGACACCCGCACATCCACGCCACGGGCGACAACTGGCGTTTCACCATGCACACAGTCGACCGCGACACGTCGACCGACCGCCAGCGGCAGGAGGTCACCGGCCTGCGCACGAGCGGCAGCAGCTACCTGAAGTGGACCGAGGGCCAGACCTGGCGGATCACGTATGCGATGTACATCCCCGGCTCGCTGAAGGCGACCACCACCTTCACGCACATCATGCAGATGAAGCAGCCCGGCAACGGCACCTCGCCGATCGTCGTCCAGTCCCTGCGCCGCGTGAACGGCAAGCAGAGCATCGAGCTGAAGCTCGCGATCGCCGGCATTCTGGTGGGCCGCACCGATCTGGAACCGCTGCACGACCGATGGACCGACGTGGACTTCCAGATCAAGGTCGGCAACGGTTCGGCCGGTTCGGTCCGCTGGATCCTCAAGAGTGGTTCCACGACGGTGGTCGACGAGTCGAGGACCGGCGTCGACACGTTCCTCGCCGACCGCGCCCGTCCGAAGTGGGGCATCTACCGCTCCCTCGGCGACACCTCCGGCTCCCTGCAGAACACCTACCTGCTGCTCTCCAACCTCCGTGGCCACCAACTCGCCTGAGGAGTCGTCACATGCGATCCGGCATCCCCCACGGGAGAGGCGCGGCGGCGATCGTCCTGTCCGTCCTCGCCGTCGTCCTCGGTCTCACCCACCCCGCCGCCCTCGCGGCCCCCGAGCCCTCGCCCCGCGCCGCCGTCTACGACGTACGCGACTACGGCGCCAAGGGCGACGGATCCGCCAACGACACCCCCGCCGTCAACAGGGCCGTCATCGCGGCCAACGCGGCCGGCGGCGGCACCGTCCGCTTCCCGGCCGGCACCTACAAGTCCAAGAACACCATCCGCATGAAGAGCAACGTGACGCTCCAGGTCGACACGGGCGCCACGATCCAGGGCTCCTCCGCGGACACCTACGACCCGCCCGAGCCCAACGCGTACGACAAGTACCAGGACTACGGGCACAGCCACTTCCACAACGCGATGATCTACGGCGACCGCCTCACGAACATCGGCTTCACCGGCGGCGGAGTCATCGACGGCGCCGGCAACCTGATCACCGGCAACCCGAAGTCCGGCGAGGCCGACAAGATCATCTCGCTGACCCGTTGCGACGGACTGCGCCTCGGCGACGGTCTCACCCTGCGCCGCGGCGGCCACTTCGCGGCCCTGATCAACGGCTGCAGGAACGTCACCTCGGACCATCTCACCATCGACACCGCGAGCGACCGCGACGGCTGGAACATCATCTCCACGACCGGTGTCACGGTGACGAACGCCACCATCAGGGCCAACGACGACGCCCTCGTCTTCAAGAGCGACTACGCACTCGGCGCCAAGCTCCCCAACGGCCATGTCCGGGTGAGCGATGCGTATCTCTCGGCGAAGTGCTGCAACGCCCTGATGTTCGGCTCCGAGACCTGCGGCGACTTCTCCGACTACCAGTTCGAGAAGATCCGCATCGAGGGCGCCGACAAGTCCGGCCTCGGCATGGTCTCCATGGACGGCGCGAAGATCTCCGACGTCCACTACCGCGACATCACCATGACCGGCGTCCACTCACCGATCATGCAGAAGATCGGCACCCGCAGACGCTGCGGCAACAGCCCCGGCATCGGCTCGATCAGCGATGTGACGTACGACCGCATCACGGCCACCGGCAACAACCCCTCCTTCAGTCCGACCCTGTGGGGCGAGTCCGGCCACCGGATCAGCCACGTCACGTTCAACCACGTCGACATCACCGTGCCCGGGGGCAACGGCACCATGTCCACCGGCGTGCCGAGCAACGACCCGGACGACTACAACCCGAAGGCCATCGGCACCCGCCCGGCCTACGGCTGGTACCTGCACAACGCGGACGACATCACCTTCACCGACAGCTCCGTGACGTTCGCCGCGGACGACGGCCGTCCCGCGGTCATCGCCAACGCCGCGAGCGGCATCCGCCTCACCCGCTTCACCGCCCGGCGCGGCAGCGAGTCCCCGCACGACGCCGGCTTCCAGAACGTCACCGGCTACTGCCTGACCGACAGCCACAACACCTCCGGCGGCGCGCTGCGGATCTCGTCCACCGGATCCACCGAGCAGTGCGGTACGGCGGTGGGTCCCCGAGACCTGGAGAACCCCCGCCAGGACTTCCTCCGCAACTCCGTCGGCGGTCTCTTCCTGCACTGGGGCCTGCGTACCGCCCCCGCCCACACCGACTGCACGGCCTGGGAGAACGACGTCACCCGTGGCGGCTGGACGCCGGACTACTGGGTGAACGAAGCCCGAAAACTGCATACGCAATACCTTGTACTGGCTACGTTCCACAGTCGACTGGGCTACGCCCGCCCCTGGCCGTCGAAGATCCCCGGCTCCTGCTCGACCCGGCGGGACTTCCTCGGCGAGCTGATCACCGCTGCCAAGGCCCAGGGCATGAAGGTCATCCTCTACATGACCGACGACCCCCAGTGGCACGACGAGGGCGGCCACGAGTGGCTCGACTCGGCCGCGTACTCCGCCCACAAGGGCAAGAACGTCGACCTGGCCACCCGTGACGGCTTCGGCCAGTTCAGCTACGACAACTTCTTCGAGGTCATGGACCGCTACCCCGACCTCGGCGGCTTCTGGATCGACAACGACAACGCGTACTGGGAGAGCCACGACCTCTACGCGCAGATCTACCAGAAGCGCCCGAACTACACGCTCAGCAACAACAACGAGGACACGTCGATCATGGACATGATCAGCAATGAGCAGAAGACGGGCATGACGCCTGCATACGATTACCCGCAGGCTGTATACACAGCTCAGCCCCGCCTGACCGAGGCCGACTTCAAACTGCCCTCGTCCGGCGCCTGGTGGTACGACGGCTCCGATCCGTCGGTCGACCGTATGCTCACCCTCGGCCGGCTCATCACCAACGCCGGTTCCTCGGTCAAGGCGCTGATGGCCGAGACCGCCCAGGTCAACGGGAAGTTCCCGGCCAACCAGGCAGCCTTCAACAACTTCGCGAACACCTACCTCGACCCCGTCTGGGAGTCCCTGCACGGCACCGAGGGCGGCGGCTACCTGTACGGCGGCCTCAAACCCGGCTTCTGGAACGACGGCGCGCACGGCGTGACCACGATCGCCAGGACGGACCCGAACCGCCAGTACATCCACGTCCTGACCCCGCCCGGCACCGGCTCCCTGCGCATCCGCGACAACGGCTACCGCATCTCCTCCGTCACCAACCTCCGTACGGGAGCAGCGGTTTCGTGGTCGCAGTCCGGTGGGGTGCTCACCCTGACCGGCCTCGCCGCCTGGGACCCGTACGACACCGTCTTCAAGGTCACCACCGCCGGCCGCCAGGGCATCCTGACCGGCGTCAAGGTGACCGCGAGCGCCTCGGCGAGCGGCCACACCGGCTCCGCCGCCGGTGACGGCGACCACCTCACCTACTGGGACAACGACAAGACCCTCCCCGTCACCCTCACCTTCGACCTCGGCTCGGCCAAGAGGGTGCAGTACCTCGGGCTGAACCAGCGCGAGGACTCCGTCGCCTACGCCCGCTCGGCCACCGAGCAGTCCGCCCGGATCAAGGACTACAAGGTGTTCCTGAGCAACGACGGCACGACCTGGGGCAGCGCCGTGAAGAGCGGGCAGCTGGCGAGCCGCCGTGGCATCCAGGGCATCGACCTCACCGCCGCGAACGCCCGCTACGTCCGCCTGGAGATCGACTCCACCTGGGCCGCCTCCACCGACACCACCCGCCACAAGCGGCTGCGGATCGACGAGGCGTGGATCGGCACCGCATACGCCGCACCCGCGAACGGAGGACGCTCATGACCCGCATCAGAGCAATGGCGGCCGCGCTGGCCGGGCTGCTCATCGCCGCCGCGATCCCGCTGCTGACCGCCGCACGCCCCGCGGCCGCCTCCGACAACGGCCAGTCGGTCCGCCCCGCCATGGGCTGGAGCAGCTGGAGCTTCGTCCGCCGTTGGCCGACCGAGGCGAAGATCAAGGCGCAGGCCGACGCCCTGGTCTCCACCGGCCTGAAGGACCACGGCTTCGTCCACGTCAACCTGGACGACTTCTGGCAGAAGTGCGACTCCAACGGGTTCGTCGTCGACTCCTACGGCCGCTGGGCCGTCGACACCGACAAGTTCCCCGGCGGCATCAAGGCCCTGGCCGACCACATCCACGCCAGGGGACTGAAGTTCGGCTTCTACGTCACTCCTGGCATCGCCAAGAACGCCGTACTGAAGAACACCCCGATCGAGGGCACGTCGTACCACGCGAAGGACATCGCGGACACCTCGAAGACGGAGAAGAACTACAACTGCAAGAACATGTACTACATCGACTACTCCAAGCCGGGCGCGCAGGAGTTCGTGAACTCCTGGGCGAGGCAGTTCGCCTCCTGGGGAGTCGACTACCTGAAGATCGACGGCGTGGGCAGCCAGGACGTCCCGGACGTGCAGGCCTGGGACAAGGCCCTGCGCGCCACCGGACGGCCCATCACCTTCGCCCTCTCCAACAACCTGCCGATCGCGAACGCCTCCACCTGGCGGCAACTGGCGAACAGCTGGCGCACCCAGGGCGACGTCGAGTGCTACTGCGGGCCCGGCCCGAGCGGCAGCGGCTACCCGCTGACCGACTGGAAGCACGTGTCCACCCGCTTCACCTCGGCCGCCACCTGGCAGCCGTACGCCGGCCCCGGCGGCTGGAACGACCTGGACTCCCTGGAGATCGGCAACGGCGACCAGGCGGGGCTCACCGCCGACCAGCGGCGCTCGCACTTCACCCTGTGGGCGATGGCGGGCGCGCCCCTGCTGCTCGGCACCGACCTGACCCACCTCGACCCGGTCGACAGGGCCATGCTCACCAACGACCGGCTGATCGGCGTCGACCAGGACGGGGTGGCCGCGAAGCGGCTGGTGAACAGTGGTGTCCAGCAGGTCTGGAGCAAGCGGGAGAACAGCGGCGCGTACGTGGTGGCGCTGTTCAACACCGCAACCTCCGGCAGCGCCACGGTCAAGGTGAACTGGTCCCAGGCCGGCTTCACCGGCTCCGGCGACGTCACCGACCTGTGGTCCGGCTCCCACACGGGCGTGGTCACCGACTCCTACAGCGCGACCCTGCGCCCGGGCGAGACCCGCCTGATCCGGGTGAAGCCGGTCACCTCCCCGGAACCGGCCGACTCGCCGTACCCGGCGGCCGCTTCACCGGGCATGGCCGTCGCCCCCTACGAGTACCTCGGCTGGGGCAAACCGCAGAACCCCGCCTCGGTGATGTCCGCGACCGGCGTCAAGTGGTTCACGCTCGCGTTCGTCCTCTCCGACGGCACCTGCAACCCGAAGTGGGACGGCTCCCGCCCGCTGACCGGCGGCAGCGACCAGTCGGCGATCAACGCCATCCGGTCCGCGGGCGGTGACGTGATCGTCTCCGTCGGCGGCTGGAGCGGAGCCAAGCTGGGCGAGAAGTGCTCCAGCGCCGCCGCGCTCGCGGGCGCCTACCAAAAGGTCGTCAGCGCCTACCGGTTGAAGGTGCTGGACATCGACATCGAGAACACCGAATGGTCCAACGCCACCGTCCGCCGGCGTGTCGTCGACGCACTGAAGACCGTCAAGGCCGACAACCCCGGCCTGAAGACCGTCATCACCTTCGGCACGACGACCGGCGGCCCCGACTCCACCGGCGTCGACATGATCAAGCGGGCAGCCGACTCCGGCCTGGCGAACGACGTCTGGTGCATCATGCCGTTCGACTTCGGCGGCGGCACCACCACCATGGGCACCCTCACCACCCGGGCCATGGAGGGCCTCAAGGCGCGGGTCGAGGCGGCCTACGGCTACGACGACACCACCGCCTACGCCCACATCGGCCTGTCCTCCATGAACGGCAGGACGGACGACTCCGGCGAGCGGGTCCGCGTCGCCGACTTCAGAACCATGCTCGCCTACGCCCGGCAGCACCACATCGCACGCCTCACCTACTGGTCCGTCAACCGCGACCGCCCCTGCGGCCCCGGCACCGACGGCGACTCCTGCAGCGGCGTGTCGCAGCAGCCGTACGACTACCTGAAGGTCTTCGCCCAGTACACGGGCTGAGGGGAACACCCATGAATCTCACGAGAGTTCTGCCGTTCGGTCTGGCCGTGGCCCTCGCGCTGCCCCTCGCCGGACTGAGCCAGGGCACCGCCCGCGCGGCCACCGACCACCAGGCCGAGGACGCCCTGATCTCCCAGGGCACCGTGGCCGCCAACCACACCGGATACACGGGCACCGGCTTCGTCGACTACACCAACGTCCAGGGTTCCTACGTGGAGTTCACCGTGAGCGCGGCCGCCGCGGGCACCTCCTCGGTGACCCTCCGCTACGCCAACGGCACCTCCACCGACCGCCCCATGGACATCTCCGTGGGCGGCACGGTCGTCGCGTCCGGTGTCTCCTTCCCGGCCACGACCGACTGGAACACCTGGGCGACCAAGAGCGTCAACGTCCCCCTCTCGGCGGGGACCAACAAGATCCGCGCGACCGCGACCACCGCCAACGGCGGCCCCAACCTCGACCGCATCAGCCTCGCCGCCGCGGCCGACACCCAGGCCCCCACCCGCCCCGGCCGGCCCAGCTGCTCCGACCTCGGCGAGAGCGGCCTCACCCTCGCCTGGGGCGCGTCCACCGACAACGTGGGCGTGACGGCGTACGACCTCTACGAGCACGGCAACAAGATCGGCGAGGCGTCCGGGACCGCGACCAGCAAGGCACTCACCGGGCTCACCCCCAACACCACCTACAACCTCACCGTCATCGCCCGGGACGCCGCCGGCAATGCCTCGCCGGCCAGCCCCGTCGTCGACTGCACGACGAAGCCCAGCTCCGACAGCACACCGCCGACCGCACCCGGCATACTGTCCACCGCCGACATCACATCGAATACAGTCGACCTCAGCTGGGGCGCGTCGACCGACGACCGTGCGGTCGTCGCCTACGACATACGAAGCGGGACCACCGTCTACAAGACGGTCACGGCCGGCACATCGACCACGCTCACCGGCCTCGCCTGCAACAGCCCCTACTCCCTCGACGTCGTCGCCCGCGACGCGGCAGGCAACGTCTCCGCGCCCAGCAACACGGTCACCTTCACCACCAAGGCCTGCGCCACCGACGGCGGTGTCCCCTCCTCCATCGCCACGCTCTCCACCGGCTGGACCATCCCCTGGGGCACCTACTGGATGCCCGACGGCCAGTCGGCGCTGGTCACCGAGCGGGACGACTTCCGGGTCTGGAAGCTGACCAAGAGCGGCAGCAGGACCCAGGTGGGCACCGTTCCCGAAGCCGTCACCACCAACGGAGAGGGCGGGCTGCTCGGAGTGGCCGTCGACCCGAAGTGGGACACCGACCACTACGTCTACTTCATGCACACCGCATCCGAGGGCAACCGTGTCGTCCGCATGACGTACGACGGCACCAAGCTCGCCGACTACAAGGTGCTGCTCCAGGGCATCAAGAAGAACCGCTACCACAACGGCGGCCGCCTCGCCTTCGGGCCCGACGGCTACCTCTACGTCTCCACCGGCGAGGCCCAGACGCCCGACCTCGCACAGGACAAGAACTCCCTCAACGGCAAGATCCTGCGCATGACGACCGACGGCAAGCCGGCGCCGGGCAACCCGTTCGGCACCTACGTGTACAGCCTCGGCCACCGCAACCCGCAGGGCCTCGCCTTCGACCGCAACGGGCGCCTGTGGGAGGCCGAGTTCGGCAACAGCTCCAAGGACGAGCTGAACCTCATCAAGCCCGGCGCCAACTACGGCTGGCCCACCTGCGAAGGCAGCTGCAGCGTCGCCGGCATGACCAACCCCAAGGCCACCTGGAACGTCTCCGAGGCCTCGCCCAGCGGCATCGCCATCGTCCGCAACGTCATCTACATGGCGTCCCTGCGCGGCGAACGGCTGTGGCGCATCCCGATCAGCGGGGACGCCGAGAAGGTCGGCACTCCGACGGCGTACTACGTCGGCACCTACGGCCGGCTGCGCACCGTCACCAAGGTGCCGGGCGCCGACCAGCTGTGGCTGTCCACCACCAACTGCGACAACAACGGAGGCGCGGCGGACGGATCCGACAAGATCTTCAAGGTGACCGTCAGCTGACGAACCGTCAGGCCCGGTAGAGGGCCTCGACCTCGCTCTCGTACGCCTTCTCGATCGCCTTCCGCTTCAGCTTCAACGACGGTGTCAGCAGGCCGTGTTCCTCGGTGAACGGCTGCGCCAGGATGCGGAAGGTGCGGATGGACTCGGCCTGGGAGACGAGGGTGTTGGCGGCGACGACCGCCCGCCGCACCTCCGTCTCCAGGTCCGGGTCCCGCACCAGCTCGGCCGGTGTCAGCTTCGGCTTGCCGCGCATCTGCAGCCAGTGCTCCACGGCATCCTGGTCCAGGGTGACCAGGGCGGCGATGTACGGGCGGTCGTTGCCGACGACGATGCACTGGTTGACCAGCGGATGGTCACGGACCCGTTCCTCCAGGACACCGGGGGAGACGCTCTTGCCGCCGGAGGTCACCAGGATCTCCTTCTTGCGGCCGGTGATGGTCAGATAGCCGTCCTCGTCGAGGGAACCGAGGTCGCCGGTGGCGAGCCAGCCGTCGTGCAGGGTCGCGTCGGTGGCCTTCTGATTGTTGAGGTAGCCCTGGAAGACATGGCTGCCGTGCAGCCAGATCTCCCCGTCGTCCGCGATGTGCACGGTGGTGCCCGGGATGGCCTGGCCGACGGTGCCGTAGCGGGTGCGCTCGGGCGGGTTGGCGGTGGCAGCCGCGGTCGACTCGGTCAGGCCGTAGCCCTCGTAGATCTGCACGCCCGCGCCCGCGAAGAACAGCCCCAGCCGGCGGTCCATCGCCGAACCACCGGACATCGCATTCCGTATACGGCCGCCCATGGCCGCACGGACTTTTGCATACACGAGCTTGTCGAACAGCTGATGCTGCATCCTCAGTGCCGCCGACGGGCCCGGCCCGATGCCCCAGGCCTTGGCCTCGACGGCGTCGGCGTACCTCACGGCGACCTCGACCGCCTTCTCGAACGGCCCGCCCTTGCCGTCCTTCTCCGCCTTGCGCCGGGCCGCGTTGAACACCTTCTCGAAGATGTACGGCACCGCGAGGATGAAGGTGGGCCGGAACGCGGCCAGGTCCGGCAGCAGCGCGGCCGCGTGCAGCTGCGGCTGGTGCCCGAAACGGACCCGGCCGCGGATCGCGGCGACCTCCACCATCCGCCCGAAGACGTGCGCGAGCGGCAGGAACAGCAGCGTGGAGGCCTCGTCGCCCTTCTTCGAGTGGAACACCGGCTCCCAGCGCCCGATCATGGTGTCCGACTCGTACATGAAGTTCCCGTGCGAGAGCACACAACCCTTGGGGCGGCCGGTCGTGCCCGAGGTGTAGATGATCGTCGCGATGGAGTCCGGGGTGACCGCCTGCCGGTGCCGGTGCACCACCTCGTCGTCGAGATGCGCACCGGCGTCGTACAGCTCCTGCACGCAGCCCGAGTCCAGCTGCCACAGCTCCCGCAGCTGCGGGAGCCGGTCGATGACGGTGGCGATCGTCATCGCGTGGTCCTCGTGCTCCACGATCGCCGCCGACACCTCGGCGTCGTACAGCATCCAGAAGCACTGCTCGGCCGAGGAGGTCGGGTAGATCGGGACCACCTGCGCGCCGATCGTCCACAGCGCGAAGTCGAACAGGGTCCACTCGTAGCGGGTCCGGGACATGATCGCGACCCGGTCGCCGAACCGGATGCCACGGGCGAGGAGCCCCTTGGCCAGGGCGAGGACCTCGTCACGGAACTCGGCGGAGGTGACGTCCCGCCACTGCCCGGACTCGTCCTTGCGGCCCAGCGCGATGTGCAGGGGGTCCGTCCGGGCATGCTCGAAGACGACATCGGCCAGACCGCCCACCGGCGGTGCCGACGTCAACGGAGGGGTGGTGAACTCGCGCAAACCCTCGCTCCCCGATCCTCGCTCCTCGGTCACGCCCATGTGATGCTCCGCTCAGCGCCGTGAAAGCTACCCCACCCGATCGCCGATCGGGAGGGGTACGGAAACCGAGCAAACCGCACCTTCTGCCCGGACGACGACCGGAAAATGCCCTCACATGGGGAAGGGCCGGACACAATACTGACGGGTCAGTAAGTTTCGGTGCCGTAATCTCCACCGAATCTGTACGACCCGATTACGGCCCATGGCCCTGTCCGCGCAGGGTACAGGGGTGAGACCACACCGTTCCTGCGCCGGATCGGCCGGCTCACGTATCAGCGCCCGCCGCGCTGCCCGCGGTGCAACCGGTCCCCGCCCGCCAGGACCGCAGCCGCCAGCGCGTTCGCCGCGCCCTCCGCCGCGCCGCGGCGCCGGCCCTGCACCAGCACGAAGTCGACCTTGCCCAGCTCCGGCAGGCCCGAGCGGTCCGGTACCCGGAACAGCCCCGGCGGGATCAGCCGCCGCGAATGGGCCATGACGCCGAGCCCGGCACGGGCGGCGGCGATCAGACCGTTGAGACTGCCGCTGGTGCACACGATCCGCCAGTCCCGCTCCTGCTCCTCCAGCACCTCCAGGGCGCGGGCACGGGTGATGCCGGGCGGGGGATACACGATCAGCGGGACCGGGCGCTCCGGCTCCAGACGGAGGTGCTCGGAGCCGATCCACACCAGGTCGTCCCGCCACACCAGCTCGCCGCGCGGATCCTGGGGGCGCCGCTTGGCCAGCACCAGATCGAGCTTCCCGGCCGCCAGCTGCTCGTGCAGCGTCCCCGACAGCTCCACGGTCAGCTCCAGGTCGACCTCCGGATGGTCGTGCCGGAAGCCCTCGAGGATCTCCGGCAGACGGGTGAGGACGAAGTCCTCCGAGGCGCCGAAGCGCAGCCGGCCGCGCACCCGGGTGCCCGTGAAGAACGCCGTCGCCTGCTCGTGCACCTCCAGCAGCCGACGGGCGAAGCCCAGCATGGCCTCGCCGTCCTCGGTCAGCTGCACGGAGTGGGTGTCCCGGGAGAACAGCTGACGGCCCGCGGCGTCCTCCAGCCGGCGCACGTGCTGGCTGACCGTGGACTGGCGCAGCCCGAGCCGCCGGGCGGCCTGCGTGAAGCTGAGCGTCTGCGCCACCGCCAGAAACGTCCGCAGGTGCGTGGGGTCGTACACGAGGGCAGCGTACCCCGGTTATCGCGGAAGACGATGACAGTCAGAGTGGTGTGCGGGATTCCCGATCGGTGTGGTCAGGAGGACGATGGAGGGGGGTCCTGCGGGGTCCCGCACCGCGCTGACGAACAGCAAGACGAAGAGCAAGACGAACAGCAAGACGAACAGCAAGTGGAGAACCGTGAAACGCCTGCGCTGGCCGAGCTGGATGCCGATCGACCCGTACGTCGTGCTGCTGCTCGGCACAGTGGGCCTCGCGGCGCTCCTCCCGGCCCGGGGCACCGGCGCGGACGTGGCCTCAGGAGCGTCCACCGCGGCGATCGCCTTCCTCTTCTTCCTCTACGGCGCCCGCCTCTCCACCCGTGAGGCCCTGGACGGCCTGAGGCACTGGCGGCTCCACATCATCGTCCTGGCCTGCACCTTCGTCGTCTTCCCGGTCCTCGGCCTCGCCGCCCGCGGCCTGGTGCCGGTGGTCCTGACCCAGCCGCTGTACCAGGGGCTGCTGTTCCTCACCCTGGTACCGTCCACCATCCAGTCGTCGATCGCCTTCACCTCGATCGCCCGCGGAAACGTGCCGGCCGCCATCTGCGCCGGCTCGTTCTCGTCACTGGTCGGCATCGTCGTCACCCCACTGCTGGCGGCCGCGCTGCTCGGCAGCAACGGCGGCGGGTTCTCCGCCGACTCCCTGGTGAAGATCGTCCTCCAGTTGCTCGTGCCGTTCCTCGCCGGACAACTGCTGCGCCGCTGGATCGGCGGCTTCGTCGCCCGCCACAAGAAAGTCCTCGGCCTGGTCGACCGCGGCTCGATCCTGCTGGTCGTCTACACCGCGTTCAGCGAAGGCATGACCCGGGGCATCTGGCACCAGGTCAGCCCCGTCCGGCTGGCCGCCCTGCTCGCCGTCGAGGCCGTCGTGCTCGCCGTCATGCTCGTCCTGACCTGGTACGGAGGCAGGGCGCTCGGCTTCGGCCGGGAGGACCGGATCGCCATCCAGTTCGCCGGGTCGAAGAAGTCCCTCGCCTCCGGGCTGCCCATGGCGAGTGTCCTGTTCGGCGCCCACGCCTCCCTGGCCGTGCTGCCGCTGATGCTCTTCCACCAGATGCAGCTGATGGTGTGCGCGGTCATCGCCAAGCGGCGCTCCCACGACCCGGAGGCGGAGGCGGAGGCGGAGGCGGAACCGGCCGGGCCGGCCGCGGCGTCCCGCACCGCGGTCGGCACCGGCTCCCGCTGAGGCCCGCCCGGCTCGTCAGCCGGCGTCAGCCGCCGACCCGGTCCAGGGGCAGCCACAGCACGGTGTCCTTCGGGGACCGCAGCACCTTCGGGTCCGACAGCTCCTCGTCGGTCAGGGCGCGGTCCCAGACATGGACCTCGTCGATCGCGCCGGTGAAGGAGGCGCGGCTGTCCATGCGCTGGCCGAGGTGCACGCCGAAGGGGGAGTTACGGCTGACGGAACCCGGCACATCGGCGACGGTGGACTGCATACCGTCGACGGACAGCGAAAGCCCGTCGGCACTCCGCCGCAGGACCAGGTGGTGCCACTGGCCGTCGTTGTATGCCGTAGCCGTACGCACGTATGCAGTCTGCGGGGCGGCCGCACCGTTCCGTACGGTGATCAGGCCCTGCACACGCTTGTTCGCCGGCTCGCCGCGCACCCACACCTGCGGCTGACTGGTGCCGATACCGCCCATCCACAGCAGCGGCTGCTCCCCGGTCGTGGCGGTGTACCGGAACCACAGGGACGCGGTGAAGTCCCCGCTGCCGAGGGGCAGCTCGGGGCGGTACGGCAGGCGCACGGCGTCGTCGGTGCCGTCGAACTCCAGCGCGCCGCCGAACACGCCGTCCGTCTCCTCGGCGCCGCCGAGGACTGCGGCCGGACGTCCGTGCGGGGCACGGTCGGCGGTGCGCGGGTCGGGTCCGCGGCGCGGGGCGAGCCAGTCCTCGGTGAAGCGGGCGAAACGGATCTCGTCGCGCGCGTCGACCGCACCGCCCTCGTACATCAGGCCGACCGTGTCGCCGTCGGCGCGCACCAGGTCGGAGTATCCGGACCAGTCCGTGGTGACGACCGTGCCGCGGTCCACGCTGTCCCAGGTGCGGCCGCCGTCGTAGGAGGAACGGATCATCATGGTGCGGCGCCGGTCCGGGTCGCCGGGGCAGGCCAGCAGGATGCGGTCGCCCAGGCGGAGCATCGAGCCCTGCACCTGCGGGGTGTAGAGGTCCGGGAGGTCGCGGAAGGGCGCGGTGAAGCTGCCGCCGCCGTCACGGCTGACGGTCTGGGTGCGGTGGCCGAGGTCGGTGCCGTCCTGCTCCCGCCCGCTGACCAGGACCGATCCGTCCGTGCGTTCGGTCAGGGTGAGTTCGGAGGGCTTCTGCCGGAAGGTGCCGTCGGCGGCGATCGGCCAGGTGTCGGTGGCGCCGATCCGCCAGTGGCCGCCGTGGTCGTCGCTGACGATGAGCGCGGCGTGGTTGGCGGTGACCCGGCCGCCGTTCCACGTCTCGGTGTTGACGCCGAAGACCAGCCGGCCGGCGTACCGGCCGCGGGTGAGCTGGATACCGTGTACGGGGCCCGTCGCGTACCAGGAGTTCCAGTCGGCCGGCAGGATCTCGGGGCTCAGATCGCGCGGCTCGGACCAGGTCAGTCCGTCGTCGTCGCTGTACTGCAGGTGTGGGCTGCGGTCACAGGGCACCGAGCAGCTGGCGCTGTCCGTACGCCCCGTGTTGTACGTCTCGGCCAGCCAGATCCGGCCGGTGTCGCGGTCCACGATCGGTGCCGGGTTGCCGTGGGTGTCGCCCGCGCCCTCGGTGACCACCTGCAGCGGGCCCCAGGTCCGGCCGCCGTCGGTGGAGCGCTTGAGCACGATGTCGATGTCCGCCGCGTCCCCGCAGTTGAGGACCCGGCCCTCGGCGAAGGCCAGCAGGGTGCCGTCGGTCGTCCGCACGATCGCCGGGATGCGGAAGCAGGCGTAGCCCGGGTCCTGGGACGCCTTGAAGAGGATCTGCTGATCGAACTCCGGGGCGTCGGCGGCTGGTTGGGCCTGCGCGGGATGGGGGGAGGTGAGCGGCTGCACGACAAGTGCCGCCGCCGCGAGGGCGATGAAGAGTGCGGATCTGAGACGGGCGCGAAGACCTGACGGCATGGAGCGACCTGCCCTTCGTCGGCCGGGCATCTGGACATCCGGACATCCCATGTCCAACGTGCGCTCCCCCGACGGTAGTTGGGGCTCGGGCGCCTCACAAGAAGCGTGCAGAACAAGAAGCGCGGCGGGCTACAGGACGAGAAGCGCGGCGGTCTGCGGAACAAGAGGACCTCCGGTCTGCTGGGCAAGAAGCGTGCAGGCCGGGACAGGAGGCGCGCCGGCTCACGGGCGCAGGACGACCTTGCCCCGGTTGGCCCGCCTCTCGATCGCCTCGTGTGCCTTCGCCGCGTCCTCCAGTGCGAACTCGCCGTGCACGGCGGGCTTCAGGGTGCCCTCGGCGAACAGCCGCCACAGCTCCTGCCGCCACTGCTCGTACAGCTCCGGCCGGCCGCGGGCGATCAGTGCCATCTGGAAGCCGATCACCGATTTGGCCCCGACCAGCAGGTCGTACGCCTGGATCGTGCCGCCGCCCGAGCTGTAGGACACCAGGCGGCCGTGCGGGGCTAGCGCGGCGAGGGCGGGGGTGAGCAGATCACCGCCGACCGCATCCAGTACACAGTCGACCGGCTCTCCCCAACTGTCGTCGCCATATTGAATACAGTCGTCCGCGCCCAGCGACCTGACGAAGTCCGCCTTGGCCGGATCGGACACGGCGCCCACCACCCGGCCCGCACCCCGCGCCCGGGCCAGCTGGACCGCGAGCTGTCCGACCCCGCTCGCCGCCGCCGTGACCAGCACGGCCTCACCATGCACGGGGCGCGCCGCCTCCAGCGCGCCCAGCGCCACCAGCCCGCTCCGCACCAGTGCCACCGCGTCGACGGACGTGGCGCCGTCGGGTACGGGGGAGGTCATGGTCTCGTGGAGCAGGGCGAAGTCCGCGTACCCGTGGCCGAAGCACAGCCCGGTGACCCGGTCGCCGGTGCGGAAGCGGGTCGCGCCCGCGCCGACGGCCACCACCTCGCCGGCGATCTCGCCGCCCAGCGGGACCGGCTCGGCGGCTTCGGTGACCTTGCGGACGACGGGCAGGGTGACGCCGACCGCCTCGCAGCGCACCAGCAGCTCCCCGGCGCCGGGTTGGGGGACGGGGGTCTCCTCCAGGAACAGGGGGCCGCCGGCGGACTCGTACCGGACGCGACGCATCGCAACCTCCAGCCGCCGGGCGCGCCGACGGATCGTTGGGAATTCCCATGAATTCATTGGGGGCCCCAACGATAAGGGATGGTCATGGGGAAGTCCAACGATTCTTCGATAGGCTGCCTGCATGGCCGACGCACCCTTCCCCGCCATCCGCGCCCTGCCCAGCTGGCTCCTCGGACGCGCCGCCGCCCACGGCCGCTCCCTGGTCGCGGACGCCCTCGCGACCGAGGGTCTGAGGATGTGGCACCACGTGGTCCTCTCCGCCGTCCGCGACCTCGCCCCCGTCGCCCAGGCCGACCTCGGCCGCAGCGTGGGCCTCGACCCCAAGGACCTGGTCGGCATCCTCAACGACCTGCAGTCCGCCGGCCATGTCGTCCGCGCCCCCGACCCCAAGGACCGGCGCAAGAACGCCGTGTCCCTCACCGACGACGGCGCCCGCCTCCTCACCCGCTGCGAGAAGGCTGCACGCGAGGCGAACGACGAGCTGCTCGCCCCGCTGTCCACGGACGAACGCGATCAGTTCATGGGCCTGTTGATCCGGATTTCCGGCACGGACGGCTGATGGCGGCTAACGTTCCGTCATGACCGCAGCTCCCGTGCTCGATCCGCAGCGCACCGCCCTCGTCCTCATCGACCTGATGGACCGCGTCGTCGCGCTGCCCCTCGAACCCCTCAAAGGCCCCGAAGTGCTCGCCAGGTCCGAGGAGCTGGCGGCCGCCTTCCGCAGTGCCGGCGCACTCGTCGTGCTGATCCGGGTCGAACGCCCCTCGGTCGCCGAACAACCGCCCGGCAGCGGCCTCGTGGCGGGGCTGCGCCGGGACGGCGACCTGGAGATCGTCAAACGCACCATCGGCGGCTTCCACGGCACAGGCCTGGACGAGCGGCTGCGTGAACGCGGCATCCGCACCCTGGTGTTCGGCGGCGTGTCCACCAACCTCGGCGTCGAGTCCACCGCCCGCGCCGCCGCCGACCTCGGCTACGAACTCGTCTTCGTCGCGGACGCCATGTCCGCCTTCACCGCCGCCGAGCACGAGGCGTCCGTCCGGCTCGACTTCCCGCGACTGGGCACGGTCGTGACCGCCTCCCAGGTACGCCTCGCCACCGACTGAACCCTCACACCAGCACCCCGCCCCCGTCCACGAGCACCACCGACCCGGTGCTGTAACCACCGCGCATCAGGTACAGGTACGCCTCCGCCACATCCGCCGGCTCGCCGACCCGCCCCACCGGCAGCGACTCGGCGGACGAACGGTACAGCCACTCCCGCTCGGCCTCCGGCAGCTCCCGCCACAGCTCGGTGCGTACCACCCCGGGCGAGACCACATTGACCCGAACCGGCGCCAGTTCCACGGCCAGCGCCCGGGTCAGGGACTCCATCGCCCCGCACAGCGCCGCCGCAGCGGTCGTCCCCGGCATCGGACGCCGCCCCACCGTCCCGGTGGTCAGCACCACCGACCCGCCCTCACGCACCGAGCCGGCACCGTACTTCACCGCCGCGTACGCACCCCACAACCGCGTCTCCAGGAACCGCCGGGCCCGCCCGAGATCCGTCCCGGCCGGACTCTCCAGCACCAGCGACTCGCCTGCCGTGTACACCAGGTGGTCGAAGCCGCCGACCCTCTCGAAGAAACCGCGCACCGCCTCCTCGTCCGTCGCGTCCAGCACACACCCCTCGGCGTTCCCGGGCAGCCGCTTCAGCGCCGCGTCCACACTCTCCTGCCGGCGCGAAGCGACCACCACCTCGGCACCCTCCCGCGCCGCACCCTCGGCGACCGCGAGCCCGATGCCCGACGTACCCCCGATGACGACGACGCGCTGTCCCTGCAGATCGATGGGAAGTCCCTCTCCAAGCCGGTGTTCCATCTCGTTCGGACGGTTTCCAGCCTGCGGCCGTGAGGGTACGGCCGTCCAAGACCTCTTCTGCCGACGGCGATTCCCTGGAGGTATCGCCACCGGAGTCACGGAAGGGGCGGCCATGGACCTGGACCTCAGAAAGGTCCGCTGCTTCGTGGCGGTCGCCGAACTGCTGCACTTCGGCCGCGCCGCCGAGCAGCTGCACATCGCCCAGCCCGTGCTCAGCCGTCAGATCCGTGCGCTGGAGAAGGACTTGGGCGCCGAACTGCTCGTACGCGACAGCCACGGCGTGACATTGACCGACGCCGGACGGCAACTCCTCGACGACGGACGCCAGTTGCTCGCCACCGCCGACGGGACACGCCGCCGGGTCCTCAGGGCCGCACGCGGGCCCAGACGGCTCGTCGTCGGCTTCCGCGCAGGGGTCGTCGTCACCCACGCCCTGCGCGCCTTCTCGGCCGCCCACCCCCACGCCGAGGGCAACGCCCGCCGCGTCGAGTGGGACGACCAGGAGCGGCTGATCCTCGACGGTACCGTCGACGTCGCCTACGTACGACGACCGGTCCAGGAGGACGGGCTGGAACTGCGCCCCCTGTACGGCGAACCCCGGGTCGCCATGCTCCCGGCCGGCCACGGCTGGCCGGCAAGCAGGAGCTGTCGCTCGCCGACCTCGACGGCGAGACCTGGCTCCGGTACTCCGACCCCCGGCCGGGCGACCTGCCCATCCGCACCATCGAGGAGAAGTTCGAATGCGTGGCCGCGGGCACCGGCATCACGCTCGTCCCGCGCTCCGTCGCCGAGCAGTACTCCCGCCCGGGCATCAGCTACGTACCGGTCACCGACGCCGAGCCCGACCAGGTGCTGCTGGCCTGGGCGGCCGGCCGGCACTCACCCCTGGTCGCGGCGTTCGCCGAGGTGGCGGCGGTGAGGGCGGTGGCGGGCAGGGCGGCCGGGGGCGGCTGAGGCGGGGCCCCTCGGGCGCAGGGGGCGCTCCCCGCCGTTCGGGGCCCCGCCGCCGTGCCGCGGGGAACCGGTCAGCCCTGGGCGGCCGCGGCCCGCAGGGCGACGCGGTCCTCGCCCGCGTACACGTTCATCGAGCTGCCCCGCAGGAAACCCACCAGGGTCAGACCCGTCTCGACGGCCAGGTCCACCGCCAGCGACGACGGCGCCGAAACCGCCGCCAGTACCGGGATCCCCGCCATCACGGCCTTCTGCGCCAGCTCGAACGAGGCCCGGCCGGAGACCAGCAGAACCGTCCGCGACAGCGGCAGCTCCCCGTGCTGCAACGCCCGCCCGACCAGCTTGTCGACCGCGTTGTGCCGGCCCACGTCCTCCCGTATGTCCAGCAGTTCCCCGGCCTCGCTGAACAGCGCGGCGGCGTGCAGCCCCCCGGTCCGGTCGAACACCTGCTGGGCCGCACGCAGCCGGTCGGGGAGGCTCGCCAGCAGCTCGGGGGTGACCCGGACCGGGGGGTTGTCGGCGATCGGCCAGCGGGCCGTCGTCCGTACGGCGTCCAGGCTGGCCTTGCCGCACAGCCCGCACGAGGACGTGGTGTATACGTTCCGCTCCAGGCTGAAGTCCGGCAGCGCGATGCCCGGGGCGGTCTTCACGTCGACCACGTTGTAGGTGTTCGAACCGTCTGCGGTCGCCCCCGCACAGTAGACAATATTCTGCAGATCGGATGCAGTCGCCAGGACACCCTCGCTCACCAGGAACCCCGCCGCCAGCGCGAAGTCGTCGCCCGGCGTACGCATGGTGATCGCCAGCGGTTTCCCGTTCAGCCGGATCTCCAGGGGTTCCTCGGCGACGAGCGTGTCCGGCCGCGTGGAGAGGGCCCCGTCGCGGATGCGGAGGACCTTGCGTCGTTCCGTGACTCGTCCCATGTCCTGATCAGCCCCGGTTCTGTACGTGCTGGTAGCCGAAACGGCCCTTGATGCAGAGATTGCCGTGGGTCACCGGGTTGTCGTGCGGCGAGGTGACCTTCACGATCTCATTGTCCTGCACATGGAGCGTGAGGTTGCAGCCCACTCCGCAGTATGCGCACACCGTGGTCGTCTCGGTCTGCCGTGACTCGTCCCAGGTACCCGCTGCCCGCATGTCGAACTCCGACCTGAACGACAGCGCCCCCGTCGGACACACCTCGATGCAGTTCCCGCAGTACACGCAGGCGGAGTCGGTCAGCGGCGCATCGTGCTCGACGGCGATCCGCGCGTCGAAGCCCCGCCCGGCGACCGAGATCGCGAAGGTGTTCTGCCACTGGTCGCCGCAGGCGTCGACGCACTTGTAGCACAGGATGCACTTGTCGTAGTCGCGCACGTACAGCTCGTTGTCGAGCTTCGGCTCCTCGTTCAGCCGGGCCGCGCCGGGGCCGAAACGGTCCGGCTTCGCCTCGTACTCCTTGATCCACCCGGCGACCTCCGGAGTCGTCGACAGGTCGACCGAGGAGGCCAGCAGCTCCAGCACGATCCTGCGGCTGTGCCGGGTCCGCTCGGTGTGCGTGCGGACCTCCATCCCGGGCTCGGCCCTGCGCGAGCAGGCCGGTACGAGCGTCCGTGACCCCTCCACCTCCACCACGCACACCCGGCAGGCGTTCTTCGGCCGCAGCGTGTCGCCCTCGCACAGGGTCGGGACGTCCTTGCCCGCCGCCCGGCACGCGTCCAGGACGGTCGAGCCCTCCGGCACCCGGACCTGCTCGCCGTCGAGGGTGAACTCCAGAAGCCGGCGCGGGATCCCCAGCGGTGTGACGGTCATTCGTACGCCCCCAGACGGTCGATGGCGGATTCCACGGCGTTCCAGGCGGTCTGCCCCAGACCGCAGATCGAGGCGTCCCGCATCGCCCGCCCCACGTCGCGCAGCAGGGCGATGTCGTCGGCTGCCCCGGCGCCCGTACGCTCGACGATCCGGGCCAGCGCCTCCTCCTGCCGGACCGTCCCGACCCGGCACGGCACGCACTGCCCGCAGGACTCGTCGCGGAAGAACTCGGCGATGCGCAGCAGCAGGCGCGGAAGCGGCACGGTGTCGTCGAACGCCATGACCACGCCGGAACCGAGCGTGGTCCCGGCCTCCCGCGTCCCCTCGAAGGTGAGCGGGACGCCGAGTTCGTCGGGCCGGACGAAGCCGCCGGCGGCACCGCCCAGCAGCACCGCCCGCAACCGGTCCCGTACCCCGGCCAGGGCCAGCAGCTCGCCGAGCGTCGCACCGAACGGCAGCTCGTACACGCCGGGCCGCTCCACGCTGCCCGACACGCAGAACAGCTTGGGCCCGGTGGACCGCCCCGTGCCGATCGCCGCGTACGCCGGTGCCCCCATCGTCAGGATCGGCAGCACGTTGACCAGCGTCTCCACGTTGTTCTCGACCGTGGGCTTGCCGAACAGGCCCCTCTCCACAGGGAACGGCGGCTTGGAGCGGGGCTCGCCCCGGTAGCCCTCGATGGAGTTGAACAGGGCCGTCTCCTCGCCGCAGATGTACGCGCCCGCCCCGCGCCGGATCTCGATGTCCAGGCGGTAGCCCTGGCCGAGGATGTCGTCGCCGAGGAGGCCACGGGCGCGGGCCTGGTCGATCGCATACTGCAGACGGCGTACGGCTCGCGGATATTCACCACGGATGTATACAAAAGCCCGGTGTGCGGATATTGCATACGACGCGATCGTGACCGCCTCCACGAGCGCGTACGGGTCGCCCTCCATCAGCACCCGGTCCTTGAAGGTGCCCGGTTCGGACTCGTCCGCGTTGCACACCACGTAGTGCGGATGGTCCGGCTGGGACGCCGTGGCCTGCCACTTGCGGCCGGTGGGGAAGGCCGCGCCGCCGCGTCCGACCAGCCCCGAGTCCGTGACCTCCCGGATCACCCCGGCGGGACCCAGCTCGAAGGCCCGGCGCAGGGCGGTGTAGCCGCCGTGCGCCCGGTAGTCGTCCAGTGAGGACGGATCCACCACACCGACACGGCGCAGCAGCACCAGCGACGGATCGCCCGCCTGGGGGACCGCCGTCACCGCCGACGGCTCCTCGGGCGCCGCGTCCGGCGCGCTCGCCGCGAGGACGGCCGCCTCCACGGCCGCGGGCGCCGACACCGCCGTACGCACCGGATCGCCCGCCCGGACCGCCAGGGCCGCCGGGGCCCGCTCGCACAGCCCCAGACAGGGGCTGCGCTCGATGCTCACCCCGCTGCCCGGGCCGAGCCGCGCCTCCACTCCGGCGCACAGCTCGCCCGCCCCGGCGGCCATGCAGGCCAGGTCCGTGCACATGTGCAGAACAGTGGCCGGGCGCGGCGTCACCGAGAACATCGCGTAGAACGTGGCCACGCCGTACGCCTCCGCCGGCGGCACGGTCAGCCGCCGGCACAGGTAGCCCAGGGCGCCCTCGCTGATCCAGCCGATCCGGTCGTTGACCGCGTGCAGCCCGGGCAGCAGCAGATCACGCCGGTCGCGGGCCGCCCGGCCGCCGCGCGCCCACCTCAGGTCGGCGTCCGTACGGTCGCCGCCCTCCCAGGAGGACTCCGCAGGGCCCAACAACGCGTCGACGGCGGCCCGTTCCTCGTCCGTCGGCTTGCTGTCACCGAAGTGCAGATCCACGCCCTCACCTCACGTACGTCACGGCCGGCAGCTTCTCGATCCGGATCGCCGACGCCTTGAACTCCGCCGTCCCCGCGATCGGGCAGTTCGCCTCGATCGTCAGCTGGTTGGTGTCCACCTCGTCGGGAAAATGCATGGTCATGAAGGC
Source organism: Streptomyces sp. NPDC005728 (assembly GCF_040630895.1). NCBI lineage: Bacteria > Bacillati > Actinomycetota > Actinomycetes > Kitasatosporales > Streptomycetaceae > Streptomyces > Streptomyces sp. NPDC005728. The sequence goes on along the minus strand of NZ_JBEXYL010000001.1, from coordinate 20,011 downwards.
GAGGCCGGGCCTGAGCGCGGTGTCGATCCACACCGGCGCCACCACCGACCCGCGCCGCGAGGACACCCGCACCTCCTCACCCACCACGACCCCGTACCGCTCGGCGTCCTCCGGGCACAGCTCGACGTACTCGCCGCGCCGCATCGGAGAGGCGAAACCACCGCTCTGCACACCGGTGTTGTACGAGTCCAGACGCCGTCCGGTGGTGAGCCGGATCGGGAACTCCTCGTCCGTGAGATCCACCGGCGGATCGTGCTGCACCAGCCCGAACGGCGCTGCCGGCCCGCGCCTTTCCGGGTCCTTCTCCCACAACCGGCCGTGCAGATAGGCGGGTTCGAGTCGCTGGGTGCTCGGGCACGGCCACTGGATGCCCTGGTGCTCCTCCAGCCGCTCGTACGTCATCCCGTAGTGGTCCGGGGACACCGAGCGCAGCTCGTTCCACACGGCCTCCGCGTCGGCGTACTTCCAGTCGTGGCCGAGCCGGAACGCCAGTTCACAGAGGATGTCGATGTCCTCACGGGCCTCGCCGGGCGGGGTCACGGCACGGCGCACCCGCTGTACCCGCCGCTCGCTGTTGGTGGTCGTGCCCTCCGTCTCCGCCCATCCGGCGGTCGCCGGCAGCACCACGTCCGCCAGCTCGGCCGTCTTCGTGAGGAAGATGTCCTGCACGACGAGGAAGTCCAGCGCGCGCAGCCGCCGTACGGCCTGCTCGCTGTCGGCCTCCGACTGCGCAGGGTTCTCCCCGATGCAGTAGACGGCCCGCAGGGAGCCCTCCTCCATCGCCTCGAACATCTCCGTCAGGGTCAGCCCGTAGTGCGGCTGGATGACGGTGTCCCAGGCGGACTCGAACTTCAGCCGGGTGTCCGCGTCGAGGATGTCCTGGAAGCCGGGCAGCCGGTTGGGGATCGCGCCCATGTCGCCGCCGCCCTGCACGTTGTTCTGCCCACGCAGCGGCTGCAGACCGGAGCCGTACCGGCCGACATGGCCGGTCAGCAGGGACAGGTTGATCAGCGCGCGCACGTTGTCCGTGCCGTTGTGGTGCTCGGTGATGCCGAGCGTCCAGCACAGCTGGGCCCGCTCGGCACGGGCGTAGGCGTGCGCCAACTCCCTGATGGCGCGGGCCGGTACGCCCGTCACCTTCTCCGCCAGCGACAGCGTCCACGGCTCGACCAGCTTGCGGTACTCCTCGAAGCCCGAGGTCGCCCGCTCGACGAACGCCTCGTTGACCAGGCCCGCACGGATGATCTCCCGGCCGACGGCGTGCGCCATCGGGATGTCGGTGCCGACGTTCAGCCCGAGCCAGCTCTCGGCCCACTCGGCGGTGGACGTCCGTCGCGGGTCGACCGCATACAGTCGACCGCCGTTCCTGATCCCCTTCAGCACGTGCTGGAAGAAGATCGGATGGGCGAAGCGGGCGTTGGAGCCCCACATCACGATGACGTCGGTGTGCTCGATCTCCGCGTACGACGACGTGCCGCCGCCGGAACCGAACGCGGCCGACAGGCCCGCGACGCTCGGGGCGTGGCACGTCCGGTTGCAGGAGTCGACGTTGTTGGTGCCCATCACGACCCGGGCGAACTTCTGCGCCACATAGTTCATCTCGTTGGTGGCGCGGGCGCAGGAGAACATCCCGAACGCCCCCCGGTGGCGCGCGAGGCCCCGCGCGGCCCGGTCCAGCGCCTCCTCCCAGGCCGCCTCCCGGAACGGCTCGTCACGGGAGTCGCGCACCAGGGGACGGGTGAGCCGGGTGTAGGTCTTGGGCTGCCGATTCCTCATGCGGCGCTCCTCAACGCGAGCAGGTCCGAGATGGCGTGCACGGTGCGCAGTGTGGGCACCGGCACTCCGGTGATCTCCGCGAGTTCGACGACGGCCGCGAGCAGCACGTCGAGTTCCAGCGGCTTGCCGCGCTCCAGGTCCTGGAGCGTGGAGGTGCGGTGGTCGCCGACGCGTTCCGCGCCCGCGAGCCGCCTCTCGATGGAGACCCCGACCTCGCAGCCCAGCGCCTCGGCGACGGTGAGGGTCTCACGCATCATCGTCTCGATGACCCGGCGGGTGCCGCCGTGCAGGCACATCTGCCGCATCGTCGCGCGGGCCAGGGCGCTGATCGGGTTGAAGGAGATGTTGCCGAGCAGCTTGACCCAGATGTCGCTGCGCAGGTCCTGCTCCACCGGGCACTTCAGGCCGCCGGCCTTCATCGCCTCGCTGAAGTCCAGACAGCGCGCGGAGACGCTGCGGTCGGGCTCCCCGACGGAGAACCGGGTGCCTTCCAGGTGCCGCACGACGCCCGGCGACTGCAGTTCGGTCGCCGCGTAGACGACACAGCCGATGGCCCGCTCGGGCGCGAGGACGGCGCTGACGGCGCCGCTCGGGTCGACGCTCTCGACGCGGTGGCCGTCGTAGGGGCCGCCGTGCCGGTGGAAGTACCACCAGGGGATGCCGTTCTGGGCGGCCACCACCGCCGTGCGCTCGTGCATCAGCGGCCGGATCAGCGGCCCGCATGCCGCGTACGCGTTGGCCTTCAGGCCCAGGAACACGAAGTCGGCCGGGCCGACCTCGGCCGGGTCGTCGGTGGCCTGGGGGTACGCGGTGAAGTCGCCGCGCGGGCTGAGCACGCGTACCCCGTACTGCCTCATGGCCGCGAGATGCGGTCCACGGGCGATGAGATGCACATCGGCGCCCGCGCGGTGGAGCGCGGCACCGACGTAGGCGCCGATCGCTCCGGCGCCGAGGACTGCGACTTTCACGGGAGCACTCCGTTCGGTTTGAGGGATACCGCGGAGGTGGGGGAGGAGGTGCCGGAACCTGACGGCTGAATCCTGTCGACGAAATATTGTCTACAGTATGGAGCTAGCCGCAGCAAGGGTTCGCGCGACGACCGTTGAGCGCATTCCGCATACCGTTCACCGCATACGGTCGACCCTGCGCCTTCTCAACTCCCGCGCCCCGCCCTACCGTCCGGCGTCATGAGCAGCCCCCCTGTCGCACCCCCGGGCTGGAGCCGCTGGCTCGTCCCGCCCGCAGCCCTCTCCGTCCACCTGTCCATCGGCCAGGCCTACGCCTGGAGCGTGTTCAAGCCGCCGCTCGAATCCGCACTGGATCTCGACGGCACCCAGAGCGCGCTGCCCTTCCAGCTGGCAATCGTGATGCTCGGGCTGTCGGCCGCGTTCGGCGGCACGCTCGTCGAGCGCAACGGGCCGCGCTGGGCGATGACCGTGGCCCTCGTCTGCTTCTCCTCCGGCTTCCTGATCTCCGCGCTCGGCGCCGAGACGAAGCAGTACTGGCTGATCGTCCTCGGCTACGGCTTCGTCGGCGGGATCGGCCTCGGGATCGGCTACATCTCGCCCGTCTCCACCCTGATCAAGTGGTTCCCCGACCGGCCCGGCATGGCCACCGGCATTGCCATCATGGGCTTCGGCGGCGGCGCGCTGATCGCCTCGCCCTGGTCCGCCCAGATGCTGGAGTCCTTCGGCACCGGCCACTCCGGGATCGCGCTCGCGTTCCTCGTGCACGGACTGTCGTACGCCGTGTTCATGACGCTGGGCGTGCTCCTCGTGCGTGTGCCGCGCACGGAGAAGCCCGTCGAGGGCGGGCCGGCCGCCGCCGGCGGCGTGCAGGTCTCCGCCCGCAGCGCCGTGCGCACCCCGCAGTTCTGGTGCCTGTGGGTGGTCCTGTGCATGAACGTGACCGCCGGAATCGGCATCCTGGAGAAGGCCGCGCCGATGATCACGGACTTCTTCGCGGACAGCTCCACCCCGGTGTCTGCCTCGGCCGCTGCCGGCTTCGTCGCGCTGCTGTCGGCCGCCAACATGGCCGGCCGGATCGGCTGGTCCTCCACCTCCGACCTGATCGGGCGCAAGAACATCTACCGCGTCTACCTCGGCGTCGGCGCCTCGATGTACCTGCTGATCGCGCTGTTCGGGGACGCCTCGAAACCGCTGTTCGTCCTGTGCGCGCTGGTGATCCTCTCCTTCTACGGCGGCGGCTTCGCGACGATCCCCGCCTATCTGAAGGACCTCTTCGGCACCTATCAGGTCGGCGCCATCCACGGCCGGCTGCTCACCGCCTGGTCCACGGCCGGCGTGCTCGGGCCGCTGATCGTCAACTGGATCGCCGACCGGCAGGAGGCGGCCGGGAAGCACGGCTCGTCGCTGTACGGGCTGTCGTTCGGCATCATGATCGGCCTGCTCGTCGTCGGTTTCGTCGCCAACGAACTCGTCCGTCCCGTCCACACCCGCCACCACGTCCCCGCCCCGAGGGAGGCCGCAGATGCCCAGCGACAGCAGCCCGCCTAGCCGGCGGGGCCTGATCGCCCTCGCCTGGCTGTGGGTGGGAGCGCCCCTCGCCTACGGGGTGTACGAGCTCGTCCAGAAGGCGACGCAGCTGTTCACGGCGTGAGTGCTCGGGCGTCCGAGGGTCTGAGGGAAGCCGACAACTCGGGCGCCCGATTCCTGTGGCTTCACCTGCCGCCGTACTCGCGAGTCACTGATCAGACTGGTGGATCCCGCTACCCAAGGCAACGAGGGGGACCCCTGTCATGCACGGCTCGCGCATCGCCGCCATCGGTCACTACCAGCCAGCCAAGGTGCTCACCAACGACGAGCTGGCGGGCATGGTCGACACCAGTGACGAGTGGATCCGCAGCCGGGTGGGCATCCGGACCCGGCACATCGCGGGCCCGGACGAACCGGTCGACGAACTCGCCGCGCACGCCGCCGCCAAGGCCCTGGCCGCCGCCGGACTCGCTGCGCACGACATCGACCTGGTGCTCGTGGCCACGTCCACCGCGATCGACCGCTCCCCGAACACCGCCGCCCGGGTGGCCGCCCGGCTCGGCATCCCGCAGCCGGCCGCGATGGACGTCAACGTCGTCTGCGCCGGCTTCACCCATGCCCTCGCCACCGCAGACCACACGGTCCGGGCGGGCGCCGCGAGCCGGGCGCTCGTCATCGGCGCCGACAAGATGTCCGCGGTCACCGACTGGAGCGACCGCACCACCTGCGTCCTGGTCGGGGACGGGGCCGGGGCCGCCGTGGTCGAGGCGTGCGGGCCCGGCCAGGAGCCCGGGATCGGGCCGGTGCTGTGGGGATCGGTGCCGGAGATGGGCAACGCGGTGCGCATCGAGGGCACCCCGCCGCGGTTCGCCCAGGAGGGGCAGAGCGTCTACCGCTGGGCCACCACCCAGCTGCCGCCCATCGCCCGGCGGGCCTGCGAGAGGGCCGGCATCGACCCCGCCGACCTCGCCGGGGTCGTCCTGCACCAGGCCAACCTGCGCATCATCGAGCCGCTCGCCCAGAAGATCGGCGCCGTCAACGCCGTGATCGCCCGCGATGTCACCGAATCGGGCAACACCTCCGCGGCCAGCATTCCGCTCGCGCTGTCCAAGCTGATCGAGCAGGGCGCCGTCCGCAGCGGCGACCCGGTGCTGCTGTTCGGCTTCGGCGGCAACCTGTCGTATGCCGGTCAGGTCGTACGGTGCCCGTGAGGCCGACCGCGAAGGCGTCGTCCGCGGGGGCGTGCGGGGCGGCGTGACGCGCTCAACTCCCGCTTCCTCTGGCTTTTGTGCACCGTAGACTGTAGACGAAAGACAATTCATAGTGGGCAGTCCACCGTGTACCGCATACAGCCTGCTGTGTACGGCAGCCAGCCCAGGAGGGGGACCGTGATGTTGTCGACCGGACTGCCGCAGGGAGCCGTGCCCAAACTGGAACGGCCCGGCCCGCTGCGTGACCGTGTCTACGAGGCACTGCTGGAGCTGATCACCACCCGCGCTCTCCATCCCGGCCAGCACCTGGTGGAGAGCGAACTCGCCGGTCACCTGGGTGTCTCCCGGCAGCCGGTCCGCGAGGCGCTGCAGCGGCTGAACACCGAGGGCTGGGTCGACCTGCGGCCCGCGCAGGGCGCCTTCGTCCACGAGCCCACCCAGGAGGAGGCCGACCAGCTCCTGACGGTCCGCACTCTCCTGGAGGCGGAGGCGGCCCGGCTGGCCGCCCTGAACGCCGACAAGGCGGGTATCGACGCCCTCCGGGACATCGTGGAGCAGGGTCGGCTGGCCGTCGCCGCCAACGACGTCACCCAGGCGGTCGCCCTGAACGCCGCCTTCCACGCCAAGATCATGGAACTGGCCGGCAATACGGTCCTCGCCGGGCTGGCCGCCCAGGTCGACCGCCGGGTCCGCTGGTACTACACCCCCGTGGCCCGTCTGCGCGGCGGCACCTCCTGGCAGGAGCACGAGGAGCTGATCTTCGCCATCATCGACCGGGACGAACAGCGCGCCACCCGCCTGATGCGCGAGCACACCGAGCACACGCGGCAGTCGTACCACGAGCAGAGCGCTTCCTGAGCAGCGTCCGCTACACGCCGGCCAGGTGCCGGGCCGCCGGTGCCGTCGTGCACCGGCGTGCCTCCACCCCCAGCATCCCCGTCAACACCGCCACCAGGAGCAGCAGTTCGGCGTAGGCGGGGAGACGGGTGGCCGGCAGGGTGGTCAGGAGGGCGACGAGGGAGCCGGCGGCGCGGTAGCGGACCGGGCGGAGGTTCAGGGTGGCGCGGAAGGCCGCGTCGCCCGCCAGGAACAGGGCCACGCCGCCCGCCAGTGCCAGTGCCGGGCCTCCGTGGGGGTGGTCGCCGAGGTGGCCGAGGGTCTTCTTCATGCCGGCGGCGAGGTAGGCGATGCCCAGCAGCATGGGCAGGAAGGCGTAGTAGTAGGCGTTCATCGCCAGCCGCCACCGCCGCGGCGCCGGTGTGGCGCGGAAGGCGGCCTCCGCGCCCTCCTCGTCCCGGACGAAGTACGTCCACCACAGCGCGACCGCGACGGCGAGTGCGAGGAACGCGCCGCCGAACAGGCCCGGGGTGAGCGGCAGATCGCCGATGCCGACGCCGATGGAGATCACGGACTCGCCGAAGGCGATGATCAGCAGCAGCCCGTGCCGCTCCACGAAGTGCGCCGGGTCCAGGGTGCCCAGCTGCACTCGGAGCGTCGCCGCGCTGCGGCCGTCCCGGCGGCCCGGCCCGTGCTCGGCGACGAACGGCGTCACGAACTGCAGGACGACCGCGAGCAGCCACAGACCGTCCGCGGCGAGGCCGTTGGTGCCGCCCGCGGCCGTCACGGAGAGGGCGGCCAGCGCGTTCGGGACGCCGTACCAGACGGAGTCCCAGCCGTGGCTGCGTGTGTACAGCGTCGTGTGCACGATCACCACGAGCAGGAAACCCAGGCCGAAGACCACGCCGGTGTCGTCGAAGACCCGGGGGATCGCCAGCGCGCACACCAGGAACGCGCCCATGCCGAGCATCAGCAGCAGCCGCCGCGACGGGCGGTCCGGCGGCACCTGGTTGGTGAGGTAGGCGTAGGCGCCGTACATCCAGAACAGCACGACGAGGATCAGTGCCACGCGGCCGGCCGTGGCGAACGACAGGTCGTGCGCCAGCAGCACGGTGAGCTGGGTCAGCGTGAAGACGAAGACCAGGTCGAAGAAGAGTTCCAGGGTGGTGACCCGGCGGCCCGGCTCCTGGGCCGGTCCGGGCATGTCTGTGGTGTCCATGCGGTGTTCCCCCTCCGGTGATCGGTGAGCCGATCGTAGAGGGGGAACACCGGGCGGGACGCGGGGAGATGGAGCCGGTCGTCAGGCGGCCGGCTGCGGCTGTGCGGTCGGCACGACCGTCCCGTCCCTGCGGCCCGGCTGCCGCAGCAGCAGGGCGACCGCCGCTGCCGCCATCGACACGCAACCGGCCAGCGCGTACGCCCCGTTGTAGCCCCAGGCGCCGACCACCATCGAGCCGAGGCCGCCGCCGAACAGGCCGCTGACGAGCTTGCCGCTGTACACCAGGCCGTAGTTGCTGGCGTTGTAGTTCTCGCCGAAGTAGTCCGGGGTGAGCGCCGCGAACAGCGGGTAGAACGCGCCCCCGCCGAACCCGGAGAGGAACGCGAAGAACAGGAACAGCCACTCGCTCCTGACGTCGCCCGCCCAGATCACCCCGAACTGGGCGAGCCCCAGGACGACGATGACGAACACGAGGGTCGGCTTGCGCCCCCAGCGGTCGGACAGCCAGCCCACCACGCCCCGTCCGACCCCGTTGATGACCGCCATCACGCCCATCGAGGAGGCCGCGACCAGCGGGCCGAAGCCCACGTCCTTGGCGAAGTCGACCTGGAAGGAGATGCCGAAGATGGAGACTCCCGCGGTCATCACGATGCAGATCCACATCAGCGGGAGCATGCCGGTGCGGATCGCCTCCTTCGGCGTGAACTGCCGTACGGCGGGCGGGTTCTTGGCGAGGGACGTGGTGCTCTGCATGTCGCCGGAGAAGGTGAGCGGGTCGATGTCGGCCGGCCACCAGTTCTTCGGCGGGTCCTTGAAGAAGAACGCCGAGGCGGCCACCACGATCAGGATGTAGCAGCCGATCAGGTCCAGGACCCGGTGGTAGTTCGCGGTGTCGAAGGCGTAGTTGAAGATGAAGATGAAGGGCAGGGAGCCGTACGCGAAGCCGCCGTTGACGAAACCCGTGCGGGCGCCGCGCCGTTCGGGGAACCACTTGCCGACCATGTTGATGCACGTCGCGTACACCAGCCCGGCGCCTACCCCGCCGACGACGCCGAATCCGAGGATCGCCAGCCAGACGTTGCTGAGATGAGACAGAGCCAGGAATCCGATCAGGCACATACCGGATCCTGTATACATCGCCCTGCGGGCGGTCAGGATGCCCTTCTCCCGCAGCCACCCCGCCGGGAAGGCGATGCCGGCCTGGAAGAACACCCAGACGCTCAGGATCCAGAAGGTGTTGGACTGCGTCCAGCCGTGCGCGTGGGAGAGGGTGTCCTCCGCGGAGCCGTACGCGTACTCGAAGACGCTGATCGCCATCATGGCGATCCACGGCAGGTACACCATGATCTTGCGGGAGTGGCCGAGGATGTCCCGGTCACTCTCCCCGATCCGGTACACGCGCCCGTGCGCGTCGGTCACTTCACGGTACGGCCGCGGGCCGGCACCGGTGCTGTTCGTGGCTATCGGGTCTGCCGTCATGTCACGCCATCTCCTCGCCGAGCGGATGCGGGTTGGGGACGATGCGCCGGGCGTTCGGCCTGCCCGGTGCCTTGAGGAAGAGGGCCAGCACCGCGGAGGCCAGACCGATGGAGCCCGCGAGGACGAACGCGCCGTGGTAGTCCCACTCGCCGACGACGACCGCGCCCAGACCGGAGCCGACCAGGCCCGAGATCAGCTTCGAGCTGTAGACCATTCCGTAGTTGGTGGCGTTGTTGTTCTCACCGAAGTAGTCCGCCGTCATCGCCGCGAACAGCGGGAAGATCGCCCCGCCGCCGAACCCGGAGACCATGGAGCAGAACAGGAAGAACGGCATGCTGCCCATCTGGCCGGAGACCAGCACCCCGAACTGCGCGCTACCCAGCACCAGACACACGATGATCAGCGTCTGACGGCGGCCGTAGCGGTCGGAGATCCAGCCGATGACGCCCCGCCCGGTGCCGTTGACGATGGCCTTCAGGGACATCGCCGTGGCCACGATCCCGCCGGCGAAGCCCATGTCCTTGCCGAACGGAACCTGGAAGGCGATGCCGAAGATGTTGATGCCGGCCGTGCACAGCAGACAGAACCACATCATCCACAGGACGGGGGTCCGGGCGGCCTCCTTGGGGGTGTACTGCTTGACCGCGGGCGGGTTCTTCTCCAGGGCCCGCCGGATCTTCGGGTCCGCGGTGGCCTTCAGCGGGTCGACGTGCGCCGGCCACCAGTTCTTCGGCGGATCCCGGAAGAACCAGCCCGCCGTGGCCACCACCAGGCACAGGCCGACCCCGACCGCGGAGAACACCGTCCTGTAGTTGCCCAGGTCCAGGTACGAGGTGAAGAGGAACACGAACGGCACGGACCCGTAGGCGAAACCGCCGTTGACGAAGCCCGTCTTGCCGCCCTTGCGCTCCGGATACCACTTGCCGACCGTGTTCACGCAGGTTGCATACACAAGACCGGCGCCGATACCACTGCATGCACCGAAGCCGAGATAGGCGACGAAGACATGCGGCGCGAAGGCCAGCGCCACATAGCCCAGCAGCGTCCCCACCGCGCCGATCAGCATGGCCGTACGGGCGGGAAGCCGTCCGCTCTCCCGCAGCCGCCCGGCCGGAAAGGCCACGGCCGCCTGGAAGAACACCCAGACGCCCATCAGCCAGAAGATGTGCCCGCTGCTCCACAGATGCGCCTCGTGGAGCGTGTCCTCCGCCGACGTGAACGCGTACTCGGCGGAACTGATGCCCATCATGCCCACCCAGGGCAGGATGACCATCCACTTCCGTGTCCGGCCCATCAGATCGACGTCTCTCTCGCCGACCCGGTACACGCGGCCGTTGCGGTCCGTCACCTCCCTGTAGGGAACGGACCTCGAATAGTCGGTGGTTTTCATCCCTGCTCAGCACCCCTTGCGTCGAAAGCTCTGGCCAGCGCCCCCTGTCCAATGCCTTTCGTGCGCGCACGGGTCCCGGGGCCTGCCGACGCGCACCGTCGGCCGGCCCCTGCTCCCTCACCTCATGAACCGCCCCCCGACAACCCTGCCGCCCGCGCCCACCGGTACTTCGCGCCGAGCACGGCCACCGGCCGCTCGGTCGTGTACGGGTACGCGACGACCCCTCGCTCGAACAGGTACTGGCAGGCCTCCTCGACCTCGACGTCCCCCGCGAGGGACGCCACGACCGGCTTCTCGACGCCCCGCTCGCGGAACTCGGCGACCACACGCGCGGTCAGCTCGGCGAACACCATCGGCGGTGTGACGATCGTGTGCCAGTAGCCGAGCACGAGCGCATGGATCCGCGGGTCCTCCAGACCCAGCCGGATCGTCGCCTCGTACGTCGACGGCGGCTCGCCCCCGGTGATGTCCACGGGGTTGCCGGCCGCCCCGAACGGCGGGATGAACCGGCGGAACGCCTCGTCCAGGTCGGGCGGGATCTCCATCAGGGACAGCCCGTTGTCGGTCACCGCGTCGGACAGCAGCACGCCGCTGCCGCCCGCCCCGGTGATGATCACGACGTTGTCGCCCTGGGGGGCGGGCAGGACGGGCAGGGCGCGGGCGTACTCCAGCATGTCGTTGAGGCCGGGTGCCCGGATGACACCGGCCTGCCGGAGGATGTCGTCGTACACCGCGTCGTCGCCCGCGAGTGCACCGGTGTGCGATCCGGCAGCCTTCGCGCCCGCCGCCGTACGGCCCGCCTTCAGCACCACGACCGGCTTCTTCGGCACGGTCGCGCGGGCCGCCTCCACGAACGCCCGCCCGTCCTTGAGGTCCTCCAGGTGCATGGCGATGCACTCGGTGTGCGGGTCCTCGCCGAACCAGGTCAGCAGGTCGTCCTCGTCCAGGTCGGACTTGTTGCCGAGGCCGACGATCGCCGACACGCCCGTCTTCGTGGTGCGGGCGAAGCCCAGGATGGCCATGCCGATTCCGCCGGACTGCGAGGTCAGCGCCACACCGCCCTTGACGTCGTACGGCGTGCAGAACGTGGCGCACAGGTCCTGCCAGGTGGAGTAGTAGCCGTAGATGTTCGGGCCGAGCAGGCGGACGCCGTGCCGTTCGGCGATCCGCACGATCTCCGCCTGGAGTTCGTGCTCGCCGGTCTCCGCGAAACCGGAGGGGATGAGGACGGCGTTGGGGATCTTCCTGCGTCCCACCTCCTCCAGGGCCGCGGCCACGAACTTGGCGGGAATGGCGAAGACGGCCACATCCACCTCACCGGGAACGTCCGTGACACTCTTGTACGCCTTGCGGCCCAGAATGTCATCGGCCTTGGGGTTCACCGGATGGATCTCCCCGGAGAAACCGCCGTCGATGAGGTTGCGCATCACCGAATTGCCGATCTTGCCCTGCTCGTTGGAGGCGCCGATGACGGCGACGGAGGAGGGCTGCATCAGCCGACGCATCGTCGACAGGATCTCGTCGCGTGTATACCGTCGACGGGATGGTGTCGGCGATTTTGCGAGGATCACCCGGATGTCGGCGGCCATCGCGCCCTCCGGTGTCGCGATCACCGGGTTGAGGTCCACCTCGGCGATCTCCGGGAAGTCCGCGACCAGTTGGGACACGCGCCGGATCTGCTCGGCGACCGCCCACCGGTCCACGCCCGCCTGCCCGCGCACCCCGCGCAGGATCTCCGCCGACCGTATGGAGTCGAGCATCGACAGCGCCTCGTCTGCCGACACCGGCGCGAGGCGGAACGTCACGTCCTTCAGCACCTCGACCAGCACCCCGCCGAGCCCGAACGCCACGACCTTCCCGAAGGTGGGGTCGGTGACCGCGCCGACGATGACCTCCTGCCCCTGGGGCAGCAGCTCCTGCACCTGCACGCCGTCGATGCGGGCCGCCGCGTCGTAGGCGCGCGCGTTCTCGACGATCCGGCAGAACGCGGCCCGTACGTCCGGCGCTCCCTCCACCCCGACGACCACACCGCCGGCGTCGGTCTTGTGCAGGATGTCCGGCGAGACGATCTTCATCACGACGGGCCCGCCGAAACGTGCCGCTGCGGCCACCGCCGCGTCGACGTCCCGGGCCAGTTCCTCTCCCGGTACGGCGATCCCGTACGCGTCGGCGATCACCTTGCCCTCGGGCGCGGTCAGTGCGGTACGGCCCTCGGCGCGCACGGTGTCGAGGAGCGACCGCACCCTCAGCACCCGGTCTTCGGACATCACGTCAGATCACTCCGTTCGACTTCAGCAGGCGCAGCTCCTCGTCGCCGAGGCCCAGTTCGCCGATGTAGACCTGTTCGTTGTGCTCGCCGAGCAGCGGGGATGCGGTCACCTCGACGGGGGAGTCGGAGAGTTTGAGCGGGCTGCCGACGGTGACGAACTCGCCACGCTCGGGGTGCGGGACGCGCACCACCATTTCGTTGGCGGCCAGCGAGGCGTCCTCGATGATCTCCTTCGTGGACAGGATCGGCCCGCACGGGATGTTGTGGGCGTTCAGCCGCTCCAGCACCTCCCACTTGGGGAGCGTGGACGACCACTCCTCGATCAGCTGGAACATCTTGCTCAGCTTCGGCAGCCGGGCCTCGGGGGTCGCCCACTCGGGGTCGTCGGCGAGTTCGGGCCGGCCGATCAGTGTGCTGACCGGCTTCCAGCCCACGGGCTGGACGATGACGTACACGTAGTCGTTCGGCCCGCCCGGCGCGCACTTGACCGCCCAGCCCGGCTGGCCGCCGCCGGACGCGTTGCCCGAACGGGGAACCTCGTCGCCGAAGTCCTCGTTGGGATATTCAGCGAGGGGGCCCTGTGCCAGGCGTTGCTGGTCGCGCAGCTTCACCCGGCACAGGTTGAGTACAGCGTGCTGCATGGCCACGTTGACCCGCTGCCCACGCCCGGTGTGCTCCCGCTGGTACAGCGCCGCGAGTATCCCCGCCACGGCGTGCACCCCCGTCCCCGAGTCCCCGATCTGGGCTCCCGTCGCCAGCGGCGGCCCGTCCTCGAAACCGGTGGTCGCCATCGACCCGCCCATGGCCTGCGCGACGACCTCGTACGCCTTGAACTCGGTGTACGGCCCGTCCCCGAACCCCTTGATGGAGGCATAGACGATCCGCGGATTGATCTCCCTGATGCGGTCCCAGGTGAACCCCATGCGGTCGACCGCGCCCGGCCCGAAGTTCTCGACCATGACGTCCGAGCGCCGGATCAGCTCGGTGAGGATCTCCTTGCCGCGCTCGGTCTTGGTGTTCAGGGTGATGCTCCGCTTGTTGCAGTTGAGCATCGTGAAGTAGAGCGAGTCGACGTCCGGCAGGTCCCGCAGCTGCTTGCGGGTGATGTCGCCGGTCGGCGCCTCCAGTTTGACGACGTCGGCACCGAGCCAGGCGAGCAGCTGGGTGGCGGAGGGCCCGGACTGGACGTGCGTCATGTCCAGGACGCGGATGCCGTCGAGTGCCGTGCTGGGCGTTCCGGTCATGAGGGCCACCTCACTTGTACATGGTCTGGTTCATGGTTCCGGGGGCGTACGCGTCCGGGTCGACCCAGACGTTGATCAGCGACGGCTTGCCCGACTCGCGGGCGCGGCGCAGGGCGGGGCCGATGTCGGCGGGGTCGCGGACCTCCTCGCCGTAGCCGCCCAGCAGCTGCGCGAACTTGTCGTACGCCACGTCGCCGAGAGTGTTGCCGACCCGTTCGCGCTCCTTGCCGTACTTGGCGGCCTGGCCGTAACGGATCTGGTTCATCGAGGAGTTGTTGCCGACGATGCCGACGAACGGGAGGTCGTAGCGGACGAGGGTCTCGAAGTCCCAGCCGGTGAGGGAGAACGCGCCGTCGCCGAAGAGGGCGACGACCTCCTTGTCGGGGCGTGCCTGCTTGGCGGCGAGCACGAAGGGGACGCCGACGCCGAGCGTGCCGAGCGGGCCCGGGTCCATCCAGTGGCCGGGCGATTTGGGCTGGACCACCTGCCCGGAGAAGGTGACGATGTCGCCGCCGTCGCCGATGTAGATCGAGTCCTCGGTGAGGAAGTCGTTGATCTCGTTGACCAGCCGGTACGGGTGGATGGGGGAGGCGTCCGAGCGCAGCTGCGGCAGCCGCTTCTCGATCGCGGTCTGTTCGGCGGCCCGCAGTTCGTCCAGCCACTCCTTGCGCCTGGACGCACCACCGTTGAGGCGTCCCGAGGCCGCTTCGGTCACGGACTTCAGCACCAGGCCGGCGTCGCCGACGATGCCGAGGTCGACGTCCCGGTTCCTGCCGACGGTGCGGTAGTCCAGGTCGATCTGGACGACCGTGGCGTCGGGGGACAGCCGCTTGCCGTAGCCCATGCGGAAGTCGAACGGGGTGCCGACGATCACGATGACGTCGGCGTGGGAGAACGCGTACCGGCGGGAGAGCTGGAAGTGGTGCGGGTCGCCGGGCGGGAGCGTGCCGCGGCCCGCTCCGTTCATGTACGCCGGGATGTTGAGGGTGCGGACGAGGTCGATGGCGGCCTCGGTGCCGCGGGTCGTCCACACCTGGCTGCCCAGCAGGATCGCGGGATTCTCGGCGTGCACCAGCAGGTCGGCGAGTTTCTCGACGGCCTCCGGGTCGCCGGCCGTGCGGGTCGAGGCGCGGTAGGCGCCGGGCCGGGGCACGCGCGCCCGGTCCGCCGGCACCTTCGCGTCCAGGACATCGCGGGGGATCTCCAGGAAGGAGGGGCCGGGCGCACCGTGGTAGCACTCGCGGAACGCCATCGACACCATGTCAGCGGCCCGCGCCGTGTCCGGGACCGTCGCCGCGAACTTGGTGATCGGTGCCATCATGTCGACGTGCGGCAGGTCCTGCAGGGACCCCATCTTGTGCTGGGTGAGCGCCCCCTGGCCGCCGATCAGCAGCATCGGGGACTCCGCGCGGAAGGCGTTGGCGACCCCGGTGACCGCGTCCGTGGTGCCGGGGCCCGCGGTGACCACCGCGCAGCCCGGTTTGCCGGTGATGCGGGCGTAGCCGTCGGCGGCGTGCGCGGCGACCTGCTCGTGCCGTACGTCGACGACTTCTATGCCCTCGTCGACGCAGCCGTCGTAGATGTCGATGATGTGGCCGCCGCACAGGGTGTAGATGCGGTCGACTCCCTCGGCCTTCAGTGCCTTGGCGACGAGATGACCACCGGAGATCACGTCCTGGGTGTCGTCGGGCATGACGAAGTCCTGTCCCTTCGTTCAGGGGTGGGAACGCGCTGGTGGAGCGCGTCCACGGGTCACTGCATACGATCGACTGTCGATTGCATACAGTCGACGAATACTGTATGAAGCTTGTTATCCCGCATCCGGTGGGTGGTGTCCAGGGGGCGTGCGGCACTTTTCAGTCATCGGAGTTCGGCCTCTCGATGGCTTCGCAGACAGGAGCCGAAGTGGACCTGTACGAACACCAGGCAAGGGAACTCTTCGAGGAACACGGCATCCCGGTGCCCCGGGCGGAGATCACCGACTCGCCCAAGGAGGCCCGCGAGATCGCACGCCGGCTCGGCGGCCGCGTCGTGGTCAAGGCGCAGGTGAAGACCGGCGGCCGGGGCAAGGCGGGCGGAGTGAAGCTCGCCGCCGACCCGGCGGCGGCCGAGCTGACCGCCCGGCAGATCCTCGGCATGGACATCAAGGGCCACACCGTCGGCAAGGTGATGCTGGCCCAGCCCGTCGACATCGACAGCGAGTTCTACGTCTCCTACGTCCTCGACCGTGCGGCGGGCCGTTTCCTCGCGATCGCCTCCGCCGAGGGCGGCATGGAGATCGAGGAGGTGGCCGCGTGCCGGCCTGAGACGGTCGCACGGATCCTCGTCGACCCGGTCGAGGGCGTCACCTCGGCCAAGGCCGCCGAGATCGCCGACGCGGCCGGGCTGCCGCCGCGGACCGTCGACGTCCTCGTGCGGCTGTGGCAGGTGCTGGTCCGCGAGGACGCGCTGCTCGTCGAGGTCAACCCGCTCGTGCGCACCCGCCGGGGCGACATCCTCGCCCTCGACGGCAAGGTCACCCTGGACGACAACGCCCGCTTCCGGCAGGCACGTTGGGGCGACGGGCCGCAGGAGCACCACGATCCGCTGGAGGTGGAGGCCGCCGCCCGCGGCCTCAACTACGTGAAGCTCGACGGTGAGGTCGGCGTCATCGGCAACGGCGCGGGCCTGGTCATGTCGACTCTCGACGTGGTCGCCGGCAGCGGTGCGCGGCCCGCCGACTTCCTCGACATCGGCGGCGGAGCCTCCGCCCGGATCATGGCCGACGGGCTGTCGGTGATCCTCTCCGACCCGGCCGTGAAGTCGGTCTTCGTCAACGTCTTCGGCGGGATCACCGCCTGCGACGCCGTCGCCGACGGGATCGTGTCGGCGGTCGACAGTATCCGGCTGACCAAACCGCTGGTCGTCCGCCTCGACGGCAACAACGCCGCCCGGGGCCGCGCGATCCTGCGGGATCGCGCGCACCCGCTGGTCGAACAGGTCACCACCATGGACGGCGCCGCCCGCCGGGCCGCCGAACTCGCTCGTACCGCCTGAGGAGGGGGAACATGGCCATCCATCTCACCAAGGAGAGCAAGGTCCTCGTCCAGGGCATGACCGGCGGCGAGGGCATGAAGCACACCCGGCGGATGCTCGCGGCCGGCACGGACGTCGTCGGCGGGGTGAACCCGCGCAAGGCCGGCCGGACCGTCGACTTCGACGGGCAGACCGTACCCGTCTTCGGGTCGGTCGCCGACGGTATGCAGTCGACCGGAGCCGATGTCACCGTCGTCTTCGTCCCGCCGGCCTTCGCCAAGGCCGCCGTCATCGAGGCCGCGGACGCCCGCATCCCGCTGGCCGTCGTCATCACCGAGGGCATCCCGGTCCACGACACCGTCGCCTTCACCGCGTACGCCGCCGAGCGCGGCACCCGGATCATCGGCCCCAACTGCCCCGGCCTGATCACCCCCGGCCAGTCCAACGCCGGCATCATCCCCGCCGACATCACCAAGCCGGGCCGCATCGGCCTCGTCTCCAAGTCGGGCACGCTCACCTACCAGCTGATGTACGAGCTGCGCGACATCGGCTTCTCCACCTGTGTCGGCATCGGCGGCGATCCCGTCGTCGGCACCAGCCACATCGACTGCCTGGCCGCCTTCCAGGACGACCCCGACACCGAACTCGTCGTCCTCATCGGGGAGATCGGCGGTGACGCGGAGGAGCGCGCGGCCGCCTACATCCGTGAGCACGTCACCAAGCCCGTCGTCGGCTACATCGCCGGGTTCACCGCGCCCGAAGGCCGGACCATGGGGCACGCGGGCGCCATCGTCTCCGGCTCGGCCGGTACGGCGCAGGCGAAGAAGGAGGCGCTGGAGGCGTCGGGCGTCCGGGTGGGCAGGACCCCGACCGAGACGGCGGAACTCGTCCTCGCCCAGCTCGCCGAAGCGCAGTGACGTCACTCATAGTCGGCGCGCGGCGACTGTCGGCTTCCAAGACTCATCGGTAACTTCTTCGGTCACGTCGGCGGCTCCCAAGTAGGGCGTCTCGCCGTCCGGCGCGCACGTCCGGCGAAATCGTCCGGCGAAATCGTCCGGCGCACGACGGTGCGAGCCGTCGTGCGCCGGACGGCCCCGCACCTTCATGCACTCCCGCACCCTCGTGTACTCCCGCACCTTCATGCACTCCCCGGCTTCCTCGCACTCCCTCGACTTCACGCACCCCCTGGACCGTGCACCGAGAGCGGAGCATCCGAATGGCACCCACCCTCACCCTCAAAGCCGGAACGTCCTGGGCCGAGGCCTGGCAGCGCTGCCTCGCCGCCGCGCCCGAAGCGTTCCGTGACGACCGTGTCCTCAACCTCTGGAACGCCGCCTGGCAGGCGGACGGCCGGGCGCTGCCCGCCATCAGCCCTGTCGACGGCAGCCCGATCGCGGGCCCTCCCCGGCTGGACCGGGCCGCAGCCCGGCAGGCCGTGCGGGCCTCGCTCGACCAGCACCGCGCCTGGCGGAACGTCCCGCCGGCCGAACGCCGTGCGCGGGTCGCGGCCGCCCTCGACGCCCTCACGGCACACCGCGAACTCCTCGCCCTGCTGCTCGTCTGGGAGATCGGCAAGCCCTGGCGGCTCGCCCAGGCGGACGTCGACCGCGCCGTCGACGGGGTCCGCTGGTACGTGGACGGCATCGAGCCGATGATCGCCGGCCGGGCACCGCTGGACGGCCCGGTGTCCAACATCGCCAGCTGGAACTACCCGATGAGCGTCCTCGTCCATGCCCTGCTGGTGCAGGCGCTCGCGGGCAACGCGGTCATCGCCAAGACCCCGACCGACGGCGGAGTCGCCTGCCTGACCCTCGCGTGCGCGCTCGTCGCCCGCGAGGGGATACCCGTCACCCTGGTCAGCGGCAGCGGGGGCGAGCTGTCGCAGGCGCTGGTGCGAGCACCCGAGATCGGCTGCGTCTCCTTCGTCGGCGGCCGCGACACCGGCGCCGCCGTCGCCACGGCCGTCGCCGACCTCGGCAAACGGCACGTACTGGAACAGGAGGGCCTGAACACCTGGGGCATCTGGAACTACTCGGACTGGGACGCGCTCACCGCGGTCGTCCCGAAACTCTTCGACTACGGCAAACAGCGCTGCACCGCCTACCCGCGCTTCGTCGTCCAGCGGGACCTCTTCGACGCGTTCCTCTCGGCCTACCTGCCGGCGGTCCGCAGGGTCCGCGTCGGCCACCCCCTGGCGGTGGAGCGCAGGGACGACCCGTGCCCGGAACTGGACTTCGGCCCGCTGATCAACGCGGCCAAGGCGAAGGAGCTGCGCGACCAGGTCGCGGAGGCCGTCGACCGGGGCGCCGTCCCCCTGTACCGCGGCAAGGAGGCCGACGCCCGCTTCCTGCCCGGGCAGGACACCTCGGCCTACGTCCACCCGGTCACCCTGCTCAATCCTCCCCGCTCCTCCCCGCTCCACCACGCGGAACCCTTCGGCCCGGTCGACACGATCGTCCTGGTCGACACGGAGGCGGAGCTGCTGGCGGCGATGAACGCGTCCAACGGCGCCCTGGTCGCGACCCTGTCCACCGACGACAGGGCCACGTTCGAGCGGCTGGCGCCGCAGATCCGCGCCTTCAAGGTCGGCCACGGCAAGCCCCGCTCCCGCGGCGACCGCGACGAACTGTTCGGCGGCTTCGGCGCGTCCTGGCGCGGGGCCTTCGTGGGCGGTGAGTTGCTGGTGCGCTCCGTCACCCGGGGCCCGGCGGGGGAGCGGCTGCCCGGGAACTTCCCGGAGTACCAGCTGATGCCCTGACCCGCGCGTTCCTGCGCACCGTGCACGTCCGCTCACCTGCCGTACCACCCCGGCGGCCGTGGCCCTCAGACCGGCCCGGCCGCCGCTCAGCGCACGGATACGCAGGTGAAACGCACTCCGAAACCTTGGTATTGTTGTCCATGTCGCCGCGGGGAACAGCCCCGTCAAGGCGGCAGACACCTGGTCCGGGTGGCGGAATGGCAGACGCGCTAGCTTGAGGTGCTAGTGCCCTTTATCGGGCGTGGGGGTTCAAGTCCCCCCTCGGACACCATCACCACAGACGACAACGCGACGAGCACCCCGACCTGGCGGTCGGGG